>LJUI01000157.1 GCA_001303705.1 candidate division TA06 bacterium SM23_40 | reverse complement strand
GAGTGCCACAGCCGAGAGAGCCGTCGTCACAAGATTGTCGAAGCCGTTCGCAGTCGAGGCTCCAGAGGTCGTCGTGTGCGAGTTGGAGCACAGCGCCACCGCCTCCGAGTTGCTGTAGAAGGTCGTATCCACAGCGAAGGCGTTGTTGAATGGCGCTGCCCCGTGCTTCTCACGGGTCCTCGCCGCTGATGCAGCAAGGGCTCTCGGCCTCTGATCGATCACGTTGTACTGGTCGTCGTCAAAGAGCTTCCGCTCGACCTGGATCCCGTTGGTGAACTCCAGATAGGTCGCCGTCGTGTCGTAGCCCTGATTCTGCGAGTGGTATCCGACCATGCCACTAAACTGATCGAAGTCCGGTAGCGTGCCGACCTCGCTCCACATCATGTTGTTCCGGCCATTCGACGGGACGTCGGTATAGAGCTCTGGGATCATCGATTGGAGCTGCTTATACTCCTCATCGAAGATCCTCTGGAATCTCGGGTCCAGAAGGTCTCCAAAGTTCTCACTGATGTGCGGTACAGCCATCATAGCCTCCTATCCACCCGATCACTACGCGATCGAGCACGAGCCAAACAGATGATTATTGGCGATGAGATGGTAGTAGCTCTTGTTTCTACCATCATCACTGATGTCTCGCATCTCAAGATCGACGGTCGCGAAGTCGTCCATGTCCGTGACCGCCGTCTGAGCAATGACCTGGGTGAGATCGGTCGTCAGGTCGTAGCACTCCCAGTTGGTGAGCTCGACCGAGCACGGAAAGCCGTGAATGGCGATATACTCGTCCGTCGTCAGAATGCCGTTCGTGAAGTTGATCGATAGGCTCCCCGCCGTATCGTCACAGCGCCGGAATTGACCGACATTGCTTCCCGAGTAGCCCCAAACTGCACCATTGTCAAAGGTCGTCGCCCCGGTGATCGTCGCCCCGGTGGTATCAGCCGCCGTGGCAGACGTGAGCGCCAGTGCCGTATTGGAGGAGGTACCGTTATTCATGCGAGCACGAAGCACAGCATCAGGATTGATGATCACCGAGACCATCAAGTCATCCGAGTCTGTGACGCCAGTCGCAGCAACCGTCCCAGACGTATCGAGCAGTAAACCCACCTGACTGCCCTGATTAACGGCAGTAGAAGCCGCCATCGGCTCAACACTTGCCAAGTCCGTCGCGGCGTCGACCGCACCGAGCAGAGGGATTCCGGCAGTCGACATCGTCGTCCCCGCCATGTACCTCTTGATGACAGGGGCACCACCGGAAAGGATGTATGCAAGCTCCATCTCATAGCTCCTATAGCGGGGTCCAAACCTGACCAGCCCACGTCTGGCCGCCAGGCTCCCCGAGAAAAGATTCGTGGATATACAGCTTGGTCTGATGATTCATGTACTCGCGACAGCCGTCGCAGCGACCGACGACATGCGAGAAGCGCATATCCTTGTAGTAGTTGGCTCTCTTGTGATTGAAGTGAGGCTGACAGCGCCAGCAAAGAATGATGGCCTTCCGGCGCTCAACCAGATCGAGCACGTAGGTGCCGGCAGGCTTACCAATCTGGCGACCGGGATGCTCGTGAAGCTTTGGAATCCGCCCATTCGGGTTCCAAATCTGCTTGCGTGCGAGCTTCAAGCGAAACGCTTCTCCCCTCTTCTTCCAGAGCCCAGAAGGCTTGATCGTGCTGGGGAGAATGATCTGCGTCACGATGGCCTCGGAGCGTACTCGAGTTCCTTCTTGAGCTTGGGGTCATCCCAGCCCGTGAAGTGCCTCTTCTCGATCATCTTCTCGTAGTGGGCCTTCAAGCGCGGCGAGATCTTGGGCCCCTTCTCGGGCTCACCGACCTCGCCCGCGGGCGTGCCCGTCTCCTGATGGGACTCGGCACGGGGCTTGGTCGTCTCCTTGATCCGATCCACGGGCCCGAAGCAGGAGCGGAGTGCCGCAAGCTCGGTCGCCATGCCTTCCGCATGGCCGAGATTCCGCAAGTAGTCGTACTCCTTGGCGAGCCTCGCACGCTCTCGGGACCCCTCCTTCATGATCGCCGGGATCCTCTCCTTGTAGGAGTCGATCTCGCTACTGAGCTTCGCCTCGATCTGCGCTCTCCCCTGCTGCTCGGTCGCCTTCCTCTCGATCCGGCTCTCGAGCTCCTTCCGCGAGCACGTTCACCTGCTCGGACTTCTGACCTTCCTGACTCTCGGATCCAGTCTCTGAGGCTTCCTCGGACGGCATACAGGTCCTCTATCTTGCAGCAAAAAAGGCGCCTCACGCCTGTGAGACGCCCTAATCGCACTGCTGTGCTTACTGGGCTTCCTAGCCTATGTCTTACCTAGATCATCTGTCTTGTCAAGTCCCGGCTCGTAGAAGGTACGGCTTCCACGGACTCCCCATCCACGATCACCATCGATTTGCACCGCCTACAGCGGACCTCCAGATACTCCTCAACGCTCCTGCGATACCTGAGAAGAAAGCGCCCGCAGGAGGGGCAGCGAAGCTCAATCGGACGTGTAAGTACGCAATATGTCTCGCGCTTTTTCACCCTTCTCCCTCAGGCTGGTGGGAAGCTCCAAGACCCGCTCGAGCGTCTCTGCGATCGTCCTGAGGCGGATCGCGTCCATGCGGAGGCTCTGCACCTCGTCACTGCTCACCACGGCAGCCGAGCAAACCCGCTCCTCGATCTGCCGCAGCCGGTCCCGACAGTAGTTGATCTCGGTCTGGAGGATCTGGAGGAAGGCATTCCAGTGGGAGTCCTCGGTCAAGAGCTTGGCCGCAACCTCGGCCTGCTGAGCCAGCCGAAGCTCGCCGAGCCGCTCATCGAGCCGGCCCCTTAGCTGCTTCCTCTGACCCTCATTCCACGTCTCGTAGGAGTAGCTCACGGCGCAAGCCCCCTGCTGGTAGGCAGATCCTCTGGAAGAAGCTCACCCTCACCGACCATGGTGGGCTCCTGCGGGCCCGGCGGCACCGGCTGCCGGCCCTGGCCGCCGGGGCCCAGCGGGCCCCCAACCCGTCCCGCGGCCTGCGCCTGCGCGGCAAGCTGCCGCTCGCTTGCCGCAGCCTGACCGATCTGGCTCAGATAGGACCTCAGATTGGGTATCACATCCTGCGGCAAGAGCCCCACCTTATCGCCCTGGACGAAGGTGATGAGCTTCTGGAAGTGCTGCTCAGCACCCTCCGCAGGCAGCCAATCGAACTCCGTTGCCCCGTAGCTGATCTGCACGATGGCCTCCTCGGCCGTCAACCTCGGCTTCATCGCAACCGGAGAGGGCGCCTCGAGATAGCGCGCCGGCTTCTGGCCCACGGCTTGGCCGTAGTCCGTGAAGAGCCTGTAGATCGTCTCGGGCGTCGAGATCCCCATCTGGATCGCGATATCGCTCACGTAGACCCCGATCAGGGTCTCGAGCGACGCTTGGAGTGCAGCCTTGCTGGCATTCAGCACGTTGGCATCGAAGTCGAAGCGGAACCGGCCCGAGATCTGGCCGGCGCTCTCCACCACCCGGTAGGGATCCTGGTCCGGCAGTACGGGGCCCAGCACGCGAAATATCTTCCGGTCGGGCAGAAATCGCTGGTTGAGCTCATGCATCTGCCGGATGATCTCCGTCACTCCCATGAAGAAGCGCCGCAAGATCCGCTCTGGCCGCGCCTCGCCCTGCGAGAGAATCGTCTGGATGCCGCCCACCGTGCGGAGTGCCGAGGACTTCCCGGCCGGGACGCGCCCAAGCTGGAGGTCGCCGATCACGTTGAGCCTCTCCTCCATCTGCGTGATCAGCGCCATCAGGTTGATGGCCCATGCCTGGGTGCTATTCGAGAGGTCTGGGAAGACGATATCGTTTCTCGGATCGTTGACCGGGATGCCGTCTCCAGGCCAGGGTCGGAATCGCTCCGGGTTGATTCCCGAGACAGGGCGGTAGAAGAAGAAGGGCGAGTTGGCGAGTGCGCCCGAGTCGACCATCAGGTCGGTGATCACCTTCTTGAAGTCTTGGAGCGGCTCCATCAGCTCGATCAGACCGATCCCCTCCCGCATGTCCTTCACGGGCAGGAAGGTCGCCTCCGCAAAGGGCCTCCGCGGCGGCGTGAAGGGATAGACCTCCGTCAGCCGCTTAGCCCGCAGCAGGAGCTTCGGCTCGAGAAGCACCCACCAGATCATGTCCTCGGCGATCCCGTCGCCGTCCTGGTCGTAGAGATCGAAGCAGACGAGCCGCGTGAATCTCTGATGCTTCTTTTCCTTCTCCTGCTTGATCTCGTCCTTCCCGTGGATGATCGTCTTCTGCCGCTGCTCCTCCTGGTCCTGCTTGTCCTCGCTCTGCTGCTCCAGCGCCTTCACGTCGTCCGTGCCGATGAGATCGTAGTAGCCTGACTTCTGAAGCCTCGCGATCTCGTCAGTCGTCGGCTTGTCCCACAGGATCACATGCGGCGCACCGCCCGGATTGCTCGGGCTCGGGATCTGGAGGTTGTGGACGCCCGGCGGATAGACCACTTGATTGTAGCTCTTGACGAAGATCCTGGGCCCGTTGAAGACCTCGACACTTTGCTTCGTCACCATTTCCAGCTCGTCGGGCGTCGTGAAGAAGGAGATCTCGACCTCTTTGCCCTCCTCATTCTCGATCGTCCAGTCCCAGCCATCCTCGTCCTCACGAGGCGGATAGATCTTCGACGACGGAAACTCCTGCCGAATCAGCGTCTCGAAATAGTCCACCGGCAACTCGTCTTCCGGTATCGGCTCAAAAGTCCTCCGACCCTCCACCTCGCGATGCTCCTCGATCCACGGGACATAGGCCGTGAAGACTCCTTCCTTCACGTACTGGTCGATTAGCTCTTCGATCGTCCGCTCGCCATTCTGCTCGACGAAGAGCTGGAAGTCATGGAGATCGTCGATGAGCTGCTGCTTCTCCTCGTCGCTCTTGTGGATCGCACGCGAGACAGCAACCGGCCGATTCGACATCACCGCGTTGTGGAGCGTATCCTCCGTGCGGAGCACCGCAGAGGTGATATCCGGCAGGGCCTGATTGCTTGAGCCGGGATAAGGCTCGCTATCCGCCGACGTCCACTGACGAAACTTGGCATAGCGCTGGAGCCTGCGGTCGAGATCCGTGCTCCGCGCGTCGTTGTCAGCGCGGTAGAAGTCAATCACCCGGTTGGCAATCGAAAGACGCTTGCTCTTCCGCATCGCACGCCGCTGGCGCGTCCTGCGAACACTCGTCGGCTGCGGAGCAGTCGGTGCCGCCATGGCTTCTCCTTTGCTAGCGAGGCCGCCCCTTCCTCTTCGGTTGGACCTCGGCTTCTTCAGCCTGCCTGAGCAGCTTTCGCATGTGTGGGTTGATCGGCCTGTAAGGCTTCTTGTTGGTCTTCTTGCCTTCCGGATTCTTCTTGCCTGCCGGCTTCTTCTTGCGCTTGCGAATGAGTACCATCATCGTCTCCTCTTCTTGCTGCGGCGCTTCGCGACACGAAGCTTCCCCTTCCTGGCTGAGTGCCGCAGACCAGCCGTCCTGTGAGCCTCCGCCTTGGACGGGCTGTGGCTAGTGAACGCCTTGCCATCTTTGTAGACATCGATCTTGTTACCTCGCCTCACGAATCTCGTATAGGGCATCGCTACCTCCTCACGAATACGCTCCGGTACTCGAATGGGCGCTTGCTCTCCTCCCGCCTCTGGCCCCGGTGGCACATGTACTGGGTCGCGAGAAAGGACTGCCTGAAGCTCGGGTCCTGATTCAGCAGGTACTTCCAGAGCGTGGGGTGGTCGTCATTCTTGGTCTTCGGCTTCTGCTTCTGGTCCTTGTCGAGCGACTGCTTGTACTCGTCCCAGATGTAGCGTTTGATCTGCTGGATCGTCGTCGTACAGCCAACATCGATGTGGACTCTCGGCGCATGCGTCCTCGCATCGGGCTTGAGGTACTCGTTGAAGCGCTCACGTCCCACATCGGAGTCGTCGGCAAGATCGCAGTGAAGACCCACCGCATCGAACTCGTCCTGCCAGGTGATCTTGCGTCGCACTCCGGCCGGACTACGCCCCATGTTGGGATCGATGAGCCGTTGCGTCACATGAAGCCCAAGCTCGCCCTCGATCCGATCGCACTCGCGCTTGAGCTCCACCGGGTCGCCATCGATCTGGCCCTCGGCCACTTGCCAGAGATCGTCCTTCGGATCGATCTGCACCCACTGGAACATGTGCGGCTTGCGGGGATGCGGATCGAGCAGGAAGACAGTCGGCCAGGTCGGGTTGGCAACGATGTGCGTCACGTGATTGTAGTCGATCACGTCGACTGAGCCGCACTTGACACAGCGGCCCTTCTCGACGACCGAACTCTTCTTGCAGTCGAAGCACCACCAGAGCGTCTGGTCGGTGAAGTCCGGGTGAACGCGGTTGCTGAAGCGGATCGGCTGACCGTAGATCCTGACCTTCACGATCTCCGGACTCCAGGTCTTCATCTGCTGCACGATCCCCGTCTGGTCGATGAATCGATTCTCCGTCGTGAAGAGGTTGATCCACTCTTTCTCGGGATCGGTGCCGGAGGTGGCAGGCTCGTAGATCTGGTCGAAGATCCAGTCCACCGGGATCGCCGGATCGTCGGGCCAGGTCATCGCGAGCACCATGCGTCCGTTGACGCGCATGACCCGCGCCTCGTTCTCGCGCCAGATGGCATACGGCGGCGGCTCGTCGTGCATGATGTAGTGGAACTCGCCGGAGGCGAAGTCCGAGGGATCCTGATCGATCGAGCAGAACTGGATGCTCGACTCGCCGATCACCTCGTCCCAGTTGTCGGGGTTGCGGTAGAGGATCCGCAAGACCCGAAACTTGTCGCTCCAGCTCCTCTCCCACGAGCCGCCCACCAGGCACGCCCGCGGCACCCAGCCCCAGTGGCCCCGCTCGCCGCCCGGTGCATCGATCCCGGTCCACTTGAACCACTGGAGCTTCGGCAGGATCGTGGGGTAGAGAACCGTCGTAAGCGACTCGCAGACGAGCCGGCACTGGATAGGCCCTCTCAGCTTCCGGCTCCAGTCGAGCTCGTCGCGGAGCGACTCGGGGATGACGCCCGTCGCGCAGGCCACCATCTCGGCGAGACAGCCCTCGGTCTTCGAGGAGGCGTTGCCGCCGCCGACGCCGAGGAAGCGCCTCATCGACTGGTGGACCTTCAGGACGCCCTCGGAGGCCGGCTGGTAGTAGAGAAGCGCATTCTCCTTGCGGTCGCGCTGCTGGATCGCCAAGATCCGCCGCGCCACATCCTTGAAGTCGCGATCGGGAAGCTTGTGGAGCATTCGCGGCTGGATCTCCGCCACGGACTTGCTCTTGATCCACTCGTATCCCTGGGGCTTCCTAGACGACATACCAGGACGTCCCATCAGTCGTGACTCTCAGCGTATCCCACCGGCTCGAGAGCGCGTAGGTCGACGAGCCGTCGATCGTGGCACTGCCCGCGCTCACCGTGACGGCATTGGCCGAGGCGTCGATCTTCTTGATGATGTAGTTGGGCCCGACGTTGAGCGATGGATCGGGAAGGCTGATCGTGATTGCCCCGCCGGTCGCGTCGCCGAGGATCACTTGGTCCCAGACCTGCATCGAGTAGTCGGCGGTCTTCGTCTCAAAGCGCGGCGGGCCGATCGCGATGCCACTCGAGTAGCTCCTCCGTATCATCGCCTGAAACGGCATCAGGGGACCACCTCCGCATCGATCGCACGCGGCACGTCGCCCGTCACGTCGAAGTCGATCCCGCGTCGCTTCGCCTCAACGACGAGCGCTTGGACGAGCACGTTGACGTGCTCGCGGGACTGCATGTCGATGATCTCGGTGGGCTCGCCCGAAAGAAGCTGGCGCTTCTCGATCATGATGGAGGCCGCGACGGCCTTGTCGCGGAGATTCGCCTCTTCGAGATCCGCCTCCGAGATGGACTCCAGAATCCTCCGGGCCCGGTCGGAGACGAGGG
>LJUI01000156.1 GCA_001303705.1 candidate division TA06 bacterium SM23_40 | reverse complement strand
CCCACCCGATGGCCGGCCTCGCGCAGAACTGATGAAAGCATTGCTGCCGTCGAGCCTTTCCCCTTTGTTCCGGAGACGAGTATGGGGAACGGCACGTGATCGTGAGGATCACCCAACTCGTGGAGGAACGCACGGAAGGCTTCGAGATCGTACGCCGGCGGCCCGTAGTAGAGCGCGACGGTCTTCTTCTCGTAGTCGATGAGACTATAGAGGAGATGTTGTGCTTGTTCGAATGTCATTGCCTATCGCTCTCTGTCGAGTCGTGACCCCGCCAGTCCCTACTGATAGGGCGCTCGAAGTCGAACCGGGCCAGACCCGCGGGTGTACCGCACCAGAGGTAATCTCCGTCCGAGGAGATGGCCTGGATGGTGCCCCGCGGCAACCACTCGTCGGTGGGGAACGTCTCCCACGAGGTGGTTCCCCTGTCGAAGCGGAGTAGCTCGTGTCGGGTGCCGCACCAGATACTCGTGCGGTCGGCCGCCGCAGCGAGGATCTGGCCTGTGAGCCCGCCGGGGGCAAGTGCCTCCACCCACGTGCTTTCGTCCCTGTCGTACACGGCGACGCCGTGGCGCGTTGCAAACAGGATCTCGCCTGTCTCGGGGTCGGGCATGATCCGGATCGCATCGTGGCTGAGGAGCCCCGGCGGATTGTCGAGGAGCCGCCACTTCCCTTCCTCGAGGTCATATAAGTAGATGCCGCGATCAGAGGCGAACCAGAGATATCCGCCCTCAACGGCAACGTCGAACGTGGCCTGATCGGAAACCTGGGCGCCGGTCGAATCGGCGATGGGGAGGAGTGCCGATCCCCAGTTCTTGATGGACATCCAGGCCGGTCCTGCCTCGGTCGCCGCCCAGAGAGTGTCGCCCCGCACGGAGAGTCCGTATACTGCGGCATCCCGTCCCCTGCCGGGCAACAGACGCCGCTTCCACCTTCCCTTGTCCATATCGTAGGCGAAGAGCCCCTGGTCGGTGCCGAGCCAGAGGTACCGCCGCTCCGCGAGGAGGGAGGTGGCGCGGAGATCGGATCCCTCACCAGGCATCGGCTGCGGCAGATCCTCCCATGCTCCTCTCTCTGTCTCCCAACTGGTAACTGTAAGGCCGATGGAGCCGGATCCGGCCATCCAGATGGTGCCGCCGTCCCTGGCCAGCGCAGTGATATCGATCCCCGCGGGCCCGAGAAGCCAGTGCTCGCGGTCCAGCATGAGAACACTGTATCTGCTCACTCCGTATCCCAGCGAGCCCACCCAGAGCTCGTCCCCGTCCCTCGCCGCGGCAGAGAGAGGGAATGTATTGAGATCATAGTCGCGAAAGTGGAGGGGCGAGACGAAACTGTATGCCGGATCGTCGAGTGAGACTGAGCCGGCGGCTCCGAACCAGATGAGATCCGAGGGCGGCGCCCCACCTCTCGTCCATGTGCGGTCCTCCCGCCCATACCGCCGCGCGGTGCGGTCGATGATGATCCAGACGCTCTCCTCCTCGAAGCCGATTGAGTGGGCATTGCCGGTCGAGAACGGGGTCTCCACGGATGAGAACGATTCGAAGGCGGGATCGTACAGATAGATGCCCGAAGGTGTGCATGTCCAGACCGTGCGGGCCAGAGGATCGATCCCGATGAGGACTATATGAAGGTCCGGCAGGCCTTGGGGCGTGGAGGCCGGCGTCTCCCACTGCTCCTTCAGCCTGTTGAACCGGGCGAGCCCTCCCCCGGTGCCGAAGTAGACGTAGTCGGGGGCGATGGCAATAGAGTGGACATAGCGGAGGTCGCCGTACACGGTCCAGTCTTCTTCCACACGTGCGGCGGCCGCGCGGAGAGGCAGAGCGGATGACAGCAGTACCGCCAGGAGTACTATTCCTGTGATATGCAGTCGAAACGTGCCCTCCACGTGGAAGTATCTCATCTCTATCCTTTCCGGTTCCAGTCCCACATGATATACAGGTAGGTACAGCCCGTCATCTATTCTCTGATCTCGACCATTGCCGGTGTAGAGGAGAATAGAACGTTTATCTGTGGCATGCCGGCTTCCATATACCGGCTACCATCCGGGCAACACGCTCATTCGAGTATGGGATGGATCCAGGAAGGGCGCATCCTTGCGTCGATCTCTTCCTGTCCCACCGAATCTTCGCGCTCTCCTTCCAGCAGCCGATGGAAACGGGCGAAGGTCTGGGGCAGCTGGTCAAGCACATCGCCGGCGATGAGACTATCTTCGCTTCCCTCACAGGCGGCCAGATCCGCGGCCAGCCCGTGGAGATAGGCAGCCGCGACCGCTGCCTCATCGGCCTCGAGCCCACGGGCGAGAAGGCCGGCTATGATTCCCGTCAGGACATCGCCGGTACCTCCGCTTGCGAGACCGGGATTGCCTGTCGTATTGATCCAGGCCGGACCCGAGGGGGCGGCGACGACCGTGGGGGCTCCCTTGAGAAGCACGACGACGCCGAGGTCCCGGGCTGTGGACCGCGCGGCATCGATCCGGTTACGCTGGATATCGTCGATGGTTGTGCCCAGGAGCCGAGCCAGTTCCCCGGGATGAGGTGTGATCACGAGATTCTCATGTCCCTTGAGGAGTTCGCTCGAGCTGGCGAGATTGTTGAGGCCGTCGGCATCGATGACTGCGGGCAGGGTCAGGTGTTCAGTGAGCGAGCGGACGAGGGCAGCCGTCTCCGGATGGGTCGACAGGCCCGGGCCGAGGGCGAGGGCATCGACCTGATCGAGAAGCGGGACTATCTCGTCGAGGGCAGTGGCTGCGAATGCCCCTGAGCCGGCGTCGGGAAGGGGTCTCGTGATCACTTCTGTCACCTTCTCCTCGAGGATGGAGTTGAGGGTGGCCGGGATGCCGAGGAAGACGAGACCTGCGCCTGCGCGGAGCGCGGAGAGTGACGTGAGGGCGGCAGCACCGGTCATGCCGCGCGAGCCGGCGATGACGAGCGCGCGGCCACAGGTGCCCTTATGGGCATCAGGTGGGGTCCAGGGGAGGATGCTGAGGAGATCGAAATCGTCTACCAGGAGAGCGCCGATGTCGCGGTCATGGATGATCGAAGGAGGTGTGCCGATATCGACGAGCCAGATCTGCCCACACTGCGCTCTCCCCGGGTACAGGACGAGACCAATCTTGGGAAGACACATCGTTGCAGTGGCGTCGGCCTCCACCGAGATGTCGCCGGCGCTGCCATCGGCACCCGAGACGCCGGAGGGGATGTCGATAGAGATGATGAATGCCGCGGACTCATTGAGCAGCTCGATCACCGCCCGGGCGATACCGTTCACCTCTCCCTTGAAACCCGTCCCGAACAGGGCATCGACTATGATGTCGGCGTCCTCGAGATCCTTCTCGATATCTACTATCTGCTTCTCATGAGTCACCTCGACAACTTCGATCGCGAGCTTCTCGGCGACCTCCATATAGGTGCGCGCATCGCCGCTGACGTCGGGCTTTTTTGCGAGGAGATAGACAGTGACGTCGGCGGCTCGGGTGTGGAGATACCGTGCTACGACGAATCCATCACCACCGTTGTTCCCCCGCCCGCTGAAGACAAGCGCGCGCTTGCCGACTACAGATCCGGTAAGTTCCTCTATGACGCTGAATGCGCCGCGTCCCGCATTTTCCATGAGGACATGGCCGGGAATTCCCACATCCTCGATGGCAATGCGGTCGATAGCTTTCATCTCATCGGGGGTAACAACAGGGAGACCCATTGTGCACTCCTCGATTTGCCGCCGGGGATAGCGCCCATGCAACGCGCCGACCCGGACGGATCCGGTATGGTGCCCGCCATCGGATCGGTTCCCGGCGAAATATGTTCACTAGAATATGAGGACGACTGCCGCCGCGTGATCATCGGTGTGAGAGAGGCTCAACAGAACGGTCCGTCCGGCGACGAGAGAGCCGGCCGTCCCGCGGCAAACCAGAACTGGACGGCCCGAAGCGCGGGCGACCGTCTCGATATCCCGCCACCGCATTCCCGGCCCGAGTCCCATGCCGAGCGCCTTCGAGAGAGCCTCTTTCGCCGCCAGCCGTGCCGCGTAGGACTGGATCTTGCTGTGGCGAGATTCGCAGAACGCGATCTCACCTGGCGTGAAGATGCGATCGAGGAACCGGGAGCCCCAGCGAGCGATGACCTGCTCCAGGCGGCGCACTGAGACGAGATCGATCCCGACACCTGGAGGGTTGTCGTTCGCCTGTGCGAGAGGTGAACGTTCATTCCCCACGGCAGCGTCGTGTCGGGCCTTATCGCGCGGCGTATTCGCCACATCTCTTCCTGCCAGCCGCTGAGTGGATCTCTTCTTAGCCACCACGGACTCGCTCCTCGGGCTTCCTGCCCGATATCTACCTGTTCGCTACTATGCTTTCTGTGGCTTCTCTCCTCGCTTCCGATCCGGCTTCCTCCTGCCTTCTACGATATCGATGAGTTCGAGAAGATCATCGATCTCGAAGTCAGCTCCGGAATGCACCGTTCCAAACGTATCTCCGTACCGGGCGAAGACCGTGGGCATTCCGATCGTCGCGGCTCCGGTGATGTCGCGCTCCGGCCAGTCGCCCACCATGAGTGCCTCGTGCGGCTCTACCATCAGTTGATTGAGTACCCTCTGGAACGGAGCTGGATCTGGCTTGCGCGCGCCGGCATCGTCATACGTGACGACGACATCGAAGATGTGCTGGAGCTGAAGGTAGCAGAGCCGGAGCCAGGCCTGGAGGCGCGGCGCATCAGAGACCACCGCCAATTTGAGGCCGCGCTTGGCCAGTTCCATTAGCGCGAGGTTGACGTGCGGATAGAGAACGAGTGCCGCCTCGCGCGCCTTGCGATATGCGACGATGCCGGCGGCATGGATCTTGTAGTCTATCTCGCCCAGCTCTTGTTGGAGAAAGAGATCGAAAACTTGCTGGAATTCGATTCCCTTTTTCTCATAGATCGCGAAGATCTTGCGCTTGGCGTCGTCGCGTGGGAGCGTTAGCCCTGCGTCGATCATGGCATCGACGGCGGCGTCGATCGCACCTTCTTTCATCTTGACGAAGTCGACAAGCGTATTGTCGAGATCGAAGACGACTGCCTTGATCATTCGTGCTGTCCCTTCTCATCCTCTGCGCATCGCTGAAGCAGAAGCGGCGCCCTCACGGGGGGGCGCCACGTACTGTTCCCGACGGCGGCTTGCACCAAATAGGCGGTCCGCGATCAGGCGGGGGTGTCACGGGCCGAGCGACGAATATCCCATCGGTGATGGCATGCCGTCCCCAAGCGTTGTCCGGACGAACACAGCTGTGCCGGGATACCGTGTGACTCGATTGCTACTTCGTGGAGAACCCTATCGTCCGCCCGATCGACACTTCTCCGTTATCGATGCGAAGATTGAAGCCACAGTCGGGGTTCGTGCACACCCATGCCTTGTAGCGTATGGATGCACCTTCTCTCCCGTAGTCGGAGAGGGGCACGAGAACGCCTCGCTCGCATTTGAGACACTTCGGGAATGGCTCAGTCACGCTCTTCACCTCCTCCTTTTCGGCTCCCATCTGCGACTGAATGTCTCTGAGTTGCCAGCGGACATTCGCATTGTGCTACCTGACAGCTTCGAACGCAATAGGGAAGCGTGAGTGGATAGAACTCCAGAACTGACCGAGACTTGACGTGCTGCCATCATAACGGTTGATCGCCTGATGGCCGACAGCCCTCAGCGGCGTTTGGCCTCGCGACTTCGCTGATGCGCGATCCGCGTAGGCTCCGGCAGCCGGTACCCCTTACAGCAGGCGAGTGCGAGGTCGGCCGCGCTCTTTGGATCTATGAG
>LJUI01000032.1 GCA_001303705.1 candidate division TA06 bacterium SM23_40 | reverse complement strand
TCTCCCTCGATCTCAACGACTTTCATCGGTATGGCAAGGCACATGTGCACAGACTCTTGTTAGCGCCCACCCTCTGGGCCGGTTATGCAACGGACCTGACAGTGCGCGATCTTACGAAATCTAACGGTCGGATAGGCCATCACGTGGGGCGGTCGGCTCGCCCCTGGAAACCGTTCACCGACTCCGGACGGCCGCCACCGCTGCCTGGCCGAGGGAGATACCACCATCGTTCGGAGGAACACGGCTATGGACAAGAACCTCGAAGCCTCGCTCCTCCAGTTCTCCGGCCACAAGCTCACACAAGAACATGTTCTGAAACACCCCGCCGGTCAGGACCGCCGTCCCCGGCCCGCCGCGATCGCGAATGCGCTGCGCAGTCTGACCGGTGATCTGTGCCAGACCGCGATGAAATCGTGCAGCAACAATCGAGGCTTCCTGTCCAGCGAGAAGATCGGAAACGAGTTCGTGCACCATGGGTTCAGGGTCGACGACGAGGACCTCCTTGCCGTCCTCTCCAGGCTCGACGGAAAGACCGAACGAGTACGCGCCCGGTTCGCGCTCATCGGCGGCCATCTCGAGCTCGATCGCCGCCTGGCCCTCGTAACTGATGTAGTCGCGCACTCCTGCAAGGCTGGCGACGGCATCGAACAACCGGCCCGCACTCGAGGTCAAGGGAGTCCTGAGACCG
Source organism: candidate division TA06 bacterium SM23_40 (assembly GCA_001303705.1). Classification (GTDB taxonomy): domain Bacteria; phylum LJUI01; class LJUI01; order SM1-40; family SM1-40; genus SM1-40. The sequence goes on along the minus strand of LJUI01000032.1, from coordinate 19,021 downwards.
ACATCGATCATGCGCGCCAACACGGGCCAGCCCCGGCGTTCCCGCTCACGCACAGCAGCACACCTTAGCGGCGGCAGATCCTCTCCGAAGACACGGTACAGGAGTGAGAGTGCCATCCTCCAGGGCTCCTCAGTCGCCCGATCGCCGCCGGGCATGGAGAGGTGGGCGAGCCGCCCCGCACGCTCATATCCACCGAGATCGGCGATCAGGAACTCGCCTCCCCAGATCGTGCCGTCCGGGCCGTACCCCGCACCGTCGAACGAAATCCCGATGACCGGCTCATCGCGCCCGTGTTCTGCCAGACAACTCGCCACGTGCGCATGGTGATGCTGCACCCCGACATTCCTCACTCCTTCGAGTGACAACGCATACCGCGTCGACAGATAGTCGGGATGGAGATCATGGGTGACGACCTGAACATCGATGTGGAAGAGCCGTCTCAGGTGCTCGATCCCCTGTACAAATGAGTCGAACGCCGGCTCCTCCTTCAGATCGCCGATGTGATGGCTGAGGATCGCCTCGGACCCGCGGGTGAGACAGAAGGTATTCTTGAGCTCGCCGCCGCAGGCGAGGATGCTTCGATCACACCCTACCGGCATCTCGATCGGAAGGGGAGCATATCCCCGCGAGCGCCGAACGATGAGTTCCTTGCCGCGCCAGACTCGCGTCACCGAGTCGTCGCAGCGAGTCTCGATCTCTCGATCATGAAGGAGAAAGCCGTCGGCGATGGAAGTGAGGCGATCGAGCGCACCGGGGTTTGTGTGAACGATGGGCTCCTCGCTCCTGTTGCCGCTCGTCATTATGAGAACCATTCCGGAATCGCGGAGGAGCAGATGGTGAAGCGGCGTGTATGGCAGCATCACACCCAGATACTTCTGGTGCGGCGCGACGAGATCGGATATCTCTGCTCCTTGACGTTTCCTCATCAGGACGATGGGCCGCCTCGGCGAGACGAGGAGAGCGCGCTCTTCCGGACACACCTCGCAGAGCGCCTCCACCTCCTCCATCCCAGAGACCATGATCGCGAGCGGTTTCTCCTCCCGGTCCTTCCGCGCCCGGAGCCGCGCCACCACATCGTCGCGACGCGCGTCGCAGGCGAGGTGCACCCCACCGAGCCCCTTCACTGCTATCACCTTCCCGGCGCGCAGAGCATCGACTGCCGCAGCAAGCGGATCGGCGCCGCGCACTTCGCTCCCGTCCTCAGCCACGTAGGTTAGTGAGGGACCGCAGACAGGGCAGGCATTCGGCTGGGCATGGAACCGCCTGTCGGCAGGGTCGTGGTACTCTGCGTCACAGGCCGGACACATCCGGAACGCGCGCATGGTCGTCCGCGGCCGATCGTAGGGGAGATGAGCGATGATCGTGAACCGAGGGCCGCAGTTGGTGCAGTTGATGAACGGATAGCGGTACCGACGATCGTCCTGATCCCGGAGCTCTCGCAGGCAGTCGTCGCAGGTCGCGACGTCCGGTGTTACGAGCGCCTCCTCTTCGCCGACCGAGGTGCTCCCCTCGATACTGAATGCCTTCCGTGAGTTAAGAGGCAGCTCTGCGATCTCGACGTCCGTAATCTCGGCCAGCGGGGGATGATCGGTGCGCAGCCGGTCGAGAAACTCCGCCACCCGAGCCTTCTCACCCTGAACCTCGATGGTCACTCCCTGATCGGTATTGGCAACATACCCCCCGAGATCGTGGGAACGGGCGAGCCGATAGACAAAGGGGCGAAACCCAACCCCCTGCACTACGCCACGGACGATGATTTTGAGCCTCTGTTCCACCGAAGGTCCCAAGAGAGACGAGGTTACTGATCAACAGATCGTCTACCCTATCACGTCACCACCCGGCTTGGCAAGAATATTCCTGGGGCCACGCACAGAAGCAGCCCCAGATCGAGTGCCCACCACAATTAAGAAACATCAAGAACTACAATAAGTTCCCCCGCCGGGGACGTTGGTAGGCTCAGAAGGTTATCGATATCGCTCCCCCAATCAAACACTCACACACTCGGCCCAAGAGGTTTCTCTTCCCAATAACCTTCAAGACCTACGTACATCCCTGGCCAATGACCTTAAAACCGAGGTACGTCCCTAACAAATAACCCTCAAAATGTGGATACGCCCCCACAACCTACAGAACCTACCAACGTCCCCAGGGGGCGTCCCCGGGGTTAGGTGAGGTTTTGGGCGTCGACGACGGCGACGGCTGTCATGTTGACGACGTCTTTTACCTCGCCGCCGCCGAATTGCAGGACGTGGACGGGTTTGCTCATCCCCATCAGGATGGGGCCGATCGCCTCTGCCCCGCCCAGCCGCGCGAGCAGCTTGTACGCGATGTTTCCTGATTGGAGGTCCGGGAAGATGAGCACGTTGGCGCCACTGGGGATCTGACAGAACGGGTACAGCTCCCGGATGATCTCGGGCACGACCGCAGTATCGGCCTGCATCTCTCCGTCGATCGCGAGGTCGGGAACCCTCTCTTTCACGATCTCCACCGCTCTTTTCACCTTTTCGGAAAGCGGGTGTTTCGTCGAACCGAAGTTTGAGAAGGAGAGCATCGCCACCCTCGGCTCGATCTCGAACCGTCTCACCTGCTCCGCGCAGCAGATGGCGATCTCAGCGAGATCGTCAGCAGTCGGGTCGATGTTGACCGTTGCATCGGAAAAGAAGTAGACGTCGTTCTTCACGATCATCATGTACACGCCCGAGACGCGCCTCACATCATCACGTACCTTGATCACCTGAAGGGCAGGCCGGATCGTCTCCGGGTAGTTCTGGGTCACTCCTGAGATGAGGCCGTCGGCATCCCCCATGCGGACCATCATCGATCCGAAGTAGTTGCGGTTGCGCATCATCTTCCGGGCCCAGTGGACCGTCACCCCGTGCCGCTGGCGCAGTTCGTAGAACTCACGGGCATAATCTTCGAACCGATCGCACGCGTATGGGTCGAAGATCTGTATGCGGGGCAGATCGAGCTTCAGATCCTCGATCTTCTGCTTGATGACTTTTTTGTTTCCCAGCAAGATCGGATGAGCGATTCCCTCGTCGATGATGATCTGGCTCGCCCTCAGTATCTTCTCGTGGTCGCCCTCAGGATAAACGATCCGCTTCGGTGACTTCTTCGCCTTGTTGATGACGACCCGCATCACCTCGCGCGAGCGGCCGAGTCTCGCCTCCAGCTGTTCTCGGTACACGTCCATATCGAGCTCGTTCCCGGCGACCCCGGAGTCGATCGCCGCCTTGGCCACGGCCGGGGCCTCCCATAACAGCACGCGGGGGTCGAGGGGCTTCGGGATGATGTAGTCCGGCCCGAATTCGAATCCCTCCACTCCGTAAGCCTTCGAGACCGATTCCGGCACGCCCTCTTTCGCCAGAGCTGCGAGAGCATGGCAGGCCGCCACCTTCATCGCCTCATTGATCGCCGTGGCCCGCACGTCGAGTGCCCCCCGGAAGATGAAGGGGAATCCAAGAACATTGTTCACCTGGTTCGGATAGTCGCTCCTCCCCGTGGCCATGATGATGTCGTCGCGCGCCGCCTTGGCGTCCGGGTAGGTGATCTCCGGATCGGGGTTGGCCATAGCGAAGACGATCGGACGATCGGCCATCGACCGCACCATCTTCTTGCTCACGACATCGGCGACCGATACCCCCACGAAGACATCTGATCCCTTCATCGCATCCTCGAGGGTACGCAGGTCGGTGTCGACGGCGAATCGCTCCTTGTACGGGTTCATCCCCTTCTCACGACCCTTGTAAATGACTCCCAACGAGTCGCACATGATCATGTTCTCGGGTTTGACGCCGAGAGTGATGTACAGGGCTGCGCACGCGATCCCCGCCGCTCCTGCGCCGTTGTACACCACCTTGACATCTTCCATCCGCTTCCCCACCAGCTCAAGAGCGTTGAGGAGCGCGGCACCCGAGATGATCGCCGTGCCGTGCTGATCGTCGTGGAAGACCGGAATCGCCATCTCCCGTTTCAATGTCTCCTCGATGTAGAAACACTCGGGCGCCTTGATATCCTCGAGATTGATTCCACCAAATGTCGGCTCGAGGAGTCTAACGACACGGATCAACTCGTCTGAGTCCTCCGTGTCGACCTCAAGATCGAAGACATCGATGTCCGCAAACCGCTTGAACAGGACGCCCTTCCCTTCCATCACCGGCTTCCCGGCAAGCGCGCCGATGTTCCCCAGGCCTAGGACAGCCGTCCCGTTCGAAACAACTGCCACCAGGTTTCCCTTCGCGGTGTAGGTGAACGCCTCCTGTGCGTCGCGGACGATCTCCCGGCAGGGCTCAGCCACTCCCGGCGTATACGCCAACGAGAGATCCCGCTGTGTGAGGCACGGCTTCGTCGCCCGCACCTCGATCTTGCCCCTGCGACCCTCCGAATGGTAATTGAGAGCATCTTCTTTTCTGATCATTGCTCAGCACCACCTTCTCCGGTCCTGGATTCGCCCCCGGCTGCTCGTTCCTTGTCGGCGGCGCACCTGCTGACCAGGTCTTCCCATTCCCTATCGACGCGAGCCTGGATCTCATCGAGCATCGACTCGCATCCCTCGGTGAATAGATGTTTGAACCGCCCCTGCCGCCTGAGCCAGTCGACGACCGGGATCGGCCTGCGCGGGCGGTAATTGAGCCGCCACCGTCCCTCCTCCACCTCGAAAAGGGGCCAGAACCGGCTCTCGACGGCGAGACGGGCGATCTCGATCGTCTCATCTGTCTCGTGTCGCCAGCCCCGTGGACAGGGGGCGATGATGTTCATGAACGCAGGACCCTCAACCTCCAGAGCTTTCTCGATCTTCGTCACCAGATCCTTCCAGTGGCTGGGCGATGCCTGAGCCGCATAGGGGATCCTGTGTGCGGCGACGACTTCCGTCAGGTTCTTCCGATACTGGCGCTTGCCGCGGCTCTGCTTGCCGGGCGGACACGTCGTCGTCCATGCGCCGGCAGGAGTGGCGCTCGAACGCTGAATGCCAGTATTCATATAGGCCTGGTTGTCATAGCAGACGTACAGGAACTGGTGCCCGCGCTCCAGCGCCCCGGAGAGAGCCTGGATTCCAATATCGTACGTGCCCCCATCTCCGGCGAACGCGATGAACCGGAACTCCTGATCGAGCGTGCCTGTCCGACGTTGATAGGTGTATGCCGCCTCCACCCCGCTAATGGTAGCGGCGACGTTCTCGAATGCGCTGTGGATCCATGCTGTCTTCCATGCCGTATATGGATAGATGGTCGTCGCCACTTCGAGACACCCTGTCGCCGAAGAGACGACGAGAGGATACTTCGACGAGAGCAGTATCTGTCTGACGATGATCGACGCGGCACAGCCGGCACACAGGCGATGCCCGCCCGTCAACAGCTCTTCCCTCGTAGCTAGCTCTTTCAAGTTGGCCATCGTTCGACCTTTCTCCGATTGGTGCTCTACTCTCTCACTCCCAGATACCGTGTACCGGGCTTGAGGCGCCCACGCGCCATTCTTGTCAGATCCTGATAGACACGCATAATGTGCTCGTGCGAAATGTCGCGCCCTCCCAGGCCATAGATATAGTTGGTCACCTTCGTCTTCGCCCCCGCCCTGCCGAGGGCGTTCGACACCTCGAGATAGAGAGGTCCACCATCAGCCCCGAATGACGCCGAGCGATCGAGGACCGCGACAGCCTTCGTCGCTGACAGCCTCCGAACGACATCTCTGGTCGGGAAGGGACGGAATAGCCGCACCTTCAGCAGGCCGCCCTTGATCCGCTCATCCCGGATCTCAGGAATGAGTCCCTTTATCGTCGAGGCAGTTGAGCCGAGAGCCACCACCGCTACCTCCGCATCATCGAGCTCGTGCGCCTCGTAATATCCATATAGCCGACCCGAAACCTGACCGTATTCCTTTCCCACGTCCGTGATCGCCTTTTCGGCATACTCCATTGCATCGACCTGCTGGCGCTTGTGTTCAAAGTAGTAGTCGAACAGATCGAGCGGCCCATATGTGAGGGGATGATCAATATCGAGCAAGGAGTAGACGGGCCGCGGGGGACCGATGAACGACTGGACCTTCTTGTCGGGCAACACCCGGACGCGTTCCAAGAGGTGACTGATGATGAACCCGTCGAACATCACCATCACCGGTAATCTCACGTCTTTCGACTCGCCGATCCGCACCGCCTGGATGACATTGTCATACACTTCCTCGACCGTCGAGGAATAAATCTGAATCCAACCGCTGTCCCTCGCCCCCATTGAGTCACTGTGGTCACAGTGGATATTTATCGGGCCGCTCAGAGCCCTGTTCGCCACTGCCATCACGATCGGCGCCCGGTAGGAGGCAGCGATATAGAGCATCTCCCACATGAGAGCCAACCCGTTGGCAGAGGTCGCTGTCATCACCCTGCACCCGGCGGCAGCCGCGCCGATGCATGCACTCATCGCGCTATGCTCACTCTCAACGGTGACGAATTCGGTGCCGACTTCTCCATCGGCGACGAATTCGGAGAACCGTTCCACGACGTCCGTCTGAGGTGTGATCGGATAGGCGGCGACAACTCCCGGGTTGACCTGGCGCATCGCCTCGGCCACGGCGTCGGCACCCCTCAGTGCCTTCACGATCGTGCCCTTGGCAGGTGCCGGAGCCCTCAGCACCCGAGCCCCTGATCCTGTGCGTCTCCCTCTATGCGACATGTGTTGTCCTCCGCTCATCTACCATGGCGATGGCCTCTTTGGGACACTCATGGGCACAGATCCCGCATCCCTTACAGTGAAACAGATCAATACCAACGACCTTGCCATCCTTCACCTGAATAGCCCCGTCGGGGCACCAGATCCAGCAGAAGAGACAGTTCGTGCATCGGTCGAAGTCGATGGCCGGCGCCTTTGTCCTCCACGAGCCTGTCTCGTACGTCTCTGCGTTGCCGGCCTTGACAATCAGACCTCCGCGCGGGATGTCGCGCCATCCAGGCTTCTCCCCTCCTGCCTGCCGGCCTTTCGCCCGTTTCCTCCCTGCGGGCCTCTTCGCGCCGATAGCTGAGGTGGCCTCCCCCTTTTTTCTCGTTCTTGTCGACGTCTTCACGCCGGCGGCCGACGTACGTACTTTCTTCGCGCCCCCCGCCCTCTTCACACGCTCCGTCTTCCTCCCTTTCCGGGTCTGCGCCCTCGTCTTCCTAGCTGCCGTCTCCTTCTTACGGGCCATCCTCTTCCGCCTTTCTCTTCTCGCGCCTATCTGGCTCGTATCGTCTCAAAAGTCCTGCGAATCGCCTCTATGTTACCTTCTATCCTCTCCGAGCCCAGCTTCTCCCCCATCAGCTCCTTCAACTCTTCGATCACGTCATCGAGTGGCACGATCTCCGTAATCCCGACGACGCCACCCAGCATCGCAGTATTAGGAATATCTCTTCCGATCGTCTCACGTGCGATCCTCGAGGCGTCCACAACGTACACCTGACCGGGCTCCAGGCCCAGACGCCCGGCAACCGGCCGCGCCTCCTCAGAGCTGTTCGCGATGAAGATCGCGTCCTCACCAACACCGGCGATGACAGCCTCTGCCCCGAGCAGGGTCGGGTCGATCACCACGACCACATCGGGGTTCGAGATCTGGGAGTAGTTGGAGAATGGCCGGGATGAGATGCGATTAAAGGCGACGATGGGTGCTCCCATCCTCTCCGGGCCGAACTCGGGAAAGGCCTGGAAATACTTATCGGCCCTCAGGGCCGCGCCCGCGAGGAGGCGCGCTGCGGTCACCACCCCCTGGCCTCCTCTGCCGTGCCATCGGATCTCGATCACTCCGCTTTCGCTCATGCCCCTATACACCTCTCGTTCCTGTCGACGCCACGCTGCTCGGAAGCAACCGATTCGGCACGTTCACCCAACATCCCGGCCCACAGCGGTTGCGCGCGGCAGATAGTTGTGTTCATGTGCGAAGCGCAACAGATCTTCCCGGAAGTTCGGATGGGCAAGATCGATCAGCGCCCGCACGCGCTGCCTCAGGTTCTTGCCGTAGAGATAGGCGACTCCGTACTCTGTCACCACATAGTGAACGTCCGCCCTGTTTGTGACCACCCCCGCACCCTCGTCCAGGTGGGGGACGATGCGAGAGACCGCGCCGCCCTTCGCCGTGGACGGAAGCGCAGTGATCGGCTTCCCTCCGCTGGAGCGCGCCGCTCCCCGCATGAAATCGACCTGACCGCCGAACCCGCTGTAGATATAGTAGCCGATCGAGTCCGCGCTCACCTGGCCGGTGATATCGACTTGAATGGCGGAGTTGATCGCCACCATCTTATCGTTCTGGCTGATGAGGAGCGGGTTGTTCACATAGTCCGTGGGATGGAACTCGATGAGTGCGTTGTTGTCAACGAATTCGTACAGTCTTCTCGACCCGAGAAGAAACCCGACGATCGCCTTGCCCGGATGGACCGTCTTCTTGTCGTTCGTCACGATCCCGCGCTCGATGAGCTCTATCAGCCCATCCGAAAACATCTCCGTATGCACCCCGAGGTCCTCCTTCTCATCGAGAAAGAGGAGAACAGCGTCAGGGATCGCGCCGATGCCCATCTGGAGAGTCGAACCATCCTCGATCAGATCAGCTATGTACCGGCCGATACGACGGTGGACATCCGATATTTCAGGCTTTCCCAGCACGTCGAGCGGCCGCGACACCTCAACGAACTGATCCACCTTCGATACGTGGATGAAGCTATCCCCCAGGGTGCGCGGCATCTCTGTGTTCACCTCGGCGATCACTTTCTTGGCGGCATGCGCTGCGGGCTTGGTGCAGCCAACCTCGATCCCGAAGCTGCAGAACCCGTGCTCATCGGGCGGCGAGAGGCTGACGAGCGCGACATCGAGAGGCAGGTGGCCCTGCAGGTAGAGCTTCGGCACATCGGCGAGGTAGATGGGGATGTAGTCCCCTCTCCCGGAGTTGATCGCCTCGCGCACATTCCCACCCACAAAGACCGCGTTGTGGCGGAAGTGTTCGGCCATCTCAGGTTTGGCGTAGGGCGCCGGCCCGATGGTCAACAGGTGGGTGATCTCGACATTCCACAGATCTGCGGCGCATCCGACCATAGCGTCTACGAGACTGTGGGGCACCCCACATCCCGCACCGATGTAGACGCGGTCGCCTGATTTGATGTACGTCGCCGCATCCTCAGCAGTGGTGATCTTCGACTTGTAGATGTCCACCCAGTTCATCTCTTCGTGGCTCCGAGTATCGACTCCAGCGAGACGGCCTCCATGTCAGTCGAGGCGGCCACCGACTCGTTGACGAGGTGTCCTCTGTAGGTGTTGACCCCGGCGGCGAGAGCGCGATTTTCGACAAGCGCACGCTCTTCACCAGCCTCGAGAAAGTCGAGCAGGAAGGGAACTGAGGCGTTTGTGAGCGCATGCGATGATGTCCGTGATGCCCGGCCAGGCATGTTCGGGACGCAATAGTGTATGATCCCCTCCGAGATGTATGTCGGATCGCCCAGTGTCGTCGGATGGCTCGTTTCTACGCATCCACCCTGATCGATCGCTATGTCGAGAATGACGGAACGTCGCCGCATCGAACGCACCATCTCCTCGGTGACCACGTGCGGCGTCCGGGCGCCCGGGAGGAGGATACAGCCGACGAGCACGTCGAGATAACGACAGACCCGCGTGATGTTGTGCCTCGTGGCGATCATCGTGTTCAGATGCCCCCCGAGCAGAGAGTCGAGCCGCTGGAGGACAGAGACCTTGCGATCGAGAAGCGTCACGTGGGCGCCTATGCCGAGGAACGAACGCGCGGCATTGTATCCCACCACCCCGCCTCCGATGATGACGACCTCAGCTGCAGGGACCCCGGGGATCCCTGCCAGCAGGATCCCTTTCCCCCCTGCCGGCGTGGAGAGGCAGTGAGATGCAATCGCAGGGGCCATGCGGCCGGCGATCTCGCTCATCGGCACCAGGATGGGCAGCTCTCCATCTGGATTCTGCACCGTCTCGTAGGCGACTGCCGTGATCTCCTTCTTCAATAGGATGTCAACGAGCTGCCTCGCTGCCGCTGCAAGGTGAAAGAATGCAAAGATGACCTGACCCTCCCGGAGCAGTTCGTATTCTTCCGGGATTAGGCCGGTCACCTTGAGGACGACATCCGCTCGTCCGTAAGCCTCTCCGGCGTCAAAGACTATTTCGGCTCCGACCGCCTGATAGTGTTCGTCGAGGAAGCCGCAGCCCTCACCCGCCCCGGACTGCACAAAGACGCGGTGCCCCTTGCGGACGAGCAGTCTCACTCCCCCCGGCGTGATCCCGACTCGCTTTTCGTGCTGGCGCACCTCCTTCGGCACCCCGATGTCCATGATCCTCCCCCGGATGTATGGTGCCAACCTGAAAGGAGCCCAGACGAGCCTCTTCCTCCGGCCACGACGGCCGACAGCGGGCGTCGCACTCACCGCTGCGACTCACCCTCCTGCCAGCTCGATCCCACATCCGGCCGGCGCCCAATTGGAGACATCTGGGCCCTGAGTACCGTAGGGCGAACAGTCACTGTTTCAGAAGTTCAGCGTGCTCCTTTTCCTGTTCCTACCGCCACTTTCTGCTTCGCCCGGAGCTGCCGACCCTGTTCGACGCCCTTCCTGATGGCAGCTTCATTGAGCGATATGAGCTCATCTCTCTTCACCAGCCTGGGCAGGGCTGCGATCGCCCCGTCCACGCTGACCACATCCGTGTATCCGATCAGCGCCCCCATGGCGACCATGTTGGCAGCCCTCGTGCTCCCCAGTTCATCCGCCAACTTCGTCGCCGGCACAGGAAGCGGTATGATGTCCTTTCGTGATGGACTGATATCGATGAGCGAACTATCATAGAGGATAAGACCTCCCTCACTCAAGGCCGGCTCGAACTTCTCGAGTGAGGGTCGGTTGAGCGCAATCAAGACGTTGGGGATTGAGACGAGCGGAGCACCGACTCTGCGTCCGGACAGAATGACATGGCAGTTTGCGGTGCCCCCCCGCATCTCCGGACCATAAGACGGCAGCCACGTTACATGCAGCCCCTCATCCATCCCGGTCTCAGCCAGCGCCAGCCCGAGAAAGAGGATGCCCTGGCCGCCGAAGCCCGCTATCTTCATGGCCATTTCGCCTACGTCCTCGTGCCGCGGAGCCCTGGCCGCTGCCTCTCCGTCCGCCAGTGCCAACCCCTTCATGATATCGGCCGAGGTGTAGGTACGCTCGACGAGCTCGACAGGCTCTCGCTCCTCGATCACATCCTTGTACACGCCCAGAGGGAAGTACGGCATCATCTTCTCTTCGATCCACTTGAGCGCCTCACGCGGTTCGACCTTCCACCCGCTGGGACAGCTAGAGAGTACCTCGACCAATGAGAATCCCTTCCGATCGACCTGACACCTGAGCGCCTTCCTGACGGCACGACGGGTCCGGGCAATGTTCTTTGCATCGGTCATCGCGGTGCGCTCGATGTAGACCGGAGATTCTAGTGTCGCGAGCAGCTCGCACACCCGTATCGGGTATCCCTCATTCCGGATGGTCCGGCCGTACGGCGTAGTCGTTGTCTTCTGGCCGATGAGTGTAGTCGGGGCCATCTGCCCGCCGGTCATTCCATAGATGCCGTTGTTGATGAAGAAGACAGTGAATAACTCACCTCTGTTGGCGGCCTGCAGGATGTTGTTTCCCCCGATCGCCGCAAGATCTCCATCGCCCTGGTACGAGATGACGATGCTGTTAGGGCTGGCACGCTTGAGTCCCGTAGCAACGGCGGGAGCTCGCCCGTGGGCGACCTGGACATTACCCACATCGAAGTAGTAATATGCGAAGACACTGCACCCGACAGGACTCACGAAAATGGTGCGATCGGCAACACCGAGGTCGTCGATCGCCTCTGCAATCAGCTTGTGCAGGATGCCGTGACCACAGCCCGGGCAATAGTGGGTCATCGTCTTGTCGACACCGGGCTTTCTCTCGAAGACGTCATACAGGGCATCCGGCTTCTTCAATATCTTTTTTGCCATGTCAGCCCTCGATCATCTTTTCGATCTCGCCGAGGATCTCCTCTGCAGTCGGCACCACGCCGCCGGCACGCCAGTACAGCCTGACCGGCGCCTCATTCATGACAGCCAGCTGTACATCTTCAACCATCTGGCCTGTCGACAGCTCGACAACCAGAAATGTCTCTACTTGTTTCGCCCGCTGGGCGATCCGCTTACTGGGAAACGGCCATAACGTGATGGGTCTCAGCAGGCCCACCTTCAGCCCCTTCTCCCGCGCCCTGTCAACGACGCTCCTGAGAACCCGCGACACGATGCCAAAGCCGATCAACATGATTTCCGCGTCATCCGCCTCGTACTCCTCGTACCGCACCTCGGTCCGCTGCATCTCATCGTACTTGGCCTTCAGCTTCTTGATGTGGGCTTCAAGCTCTTCGGGCTCCAGGTAGATCGACGAGATGAGGTTCGGCCGCGTATCGGCGTCGCCGCATACTGCCCACGATTCGTCTCTCTCCGGGACGGGTTTCGGCTCGGGGAAGTCGACCGGCTCCATCATCTGACCCGTGAACCCATCGCTCATGATCAGCACGGGATTGCGATACTTGTCTGCAAGATCGAATGCCAGCATCGAGAAGTCGCACATCTCCTGTGCCGAGTTCGGGGCGAAGACGATGACCCGATAATTGCCGTGACCGCCCCCCTTCACCGTCTGGAAGTAATCACCTTGCTCAGGCGCGATGTTCCCGAGCCCGGGTCCTCCTCGTACAATGTTGGCAATGACGCAGGGCAGTTCGGAGCCGGCGCAATAGGAAATCCCCTCCTGTTTGAGGCTGAACCCCGGACTGGAGGATGCGGTCATCGTACGCTGCCCCGCGGACGCGGCTCCGTACACCATATTGATAGCGGCCACCTCGCTCTCAGCCTGAATGAACGTCCCTCCGACGAGCGGCATGAACCTCGCGGCCGCCTCAGCGATCTCCGATGCCGGTGTGATGGGATAGCCGAAATACGATCGGCAGCCGGCCAGGATGGCTCCCTTCACCAGTGCATCGTTCCCCTTGATCAGCTCTCTGGCCATGGAGCTTCTTCCTCCCCCTCAGGGGTATATCCCTTTTTGTAGACGGTGATCGCCCCAGCCTCAGGGCATGTATAGTAACAGAATCCGCAGCCTGTACACCCGCTCCCGATATAGCGCGAGAAATGGAATCCCCTCCGGTTCAGCTCTGGAGACATCTCCAGTACGTGCTCAGGACAGGCAATGACGCAGAGTTCGCATCCCTTGCACTGGTCCGGGTCGATCGTGACGACCGCGTGTTCGAGCGCCTTCACTCTGGCCATCTGTCACGTACCTCTCTTCCTCCAGTGAGCAGCATCAGTGCTCCCGTGGCGCGAGTGCACGCCGTGCCAGCCTGAGCAGTTCGTCCCGTCTCACCGGCTTCGAGACAAAATCGAATGCCCCGTTCTCCAGCATGTCTGCCCTGATCTGACCATCCGGCAGCGCTGAGACCACAATGAGCGCAGCCCCCGGACACTGTTCCTTGAGCCGGCGAACGAGCTCGGGCCCGCCGAGCTTTGGCATACGAGCGTCAGCCACGATGAGTGCGAACGAAGTCCCCCTCACACAATCCAACGCCTCATCGCCGTCGGCGGCCGGCACGACGGAATAGCCCTCTCTTTCGAAGATCTTTACGAGCGCGCTGCGAAACTCCCGATCGTCATCAACGACCAAGATCCTCTGCGCCATCGTTCCCCGCCCCTGGGACAAAAAAGACGGGGAACAAGAAGGACTGCGATTGTCGCCCCGGCGAGTCAACCAATCTGTATTGCGGAGAGCCCATCACGGGAGGTGGCGTACCGCTGACAGGTACTCCATTCAATACAGTAGCAGCCTTCTGTTCCCCGTCCCAATCCCTGTCTAGCCGTTCGGTGCGTTGGCTCAACCTCCTTCAGCGCAGCACCACTTCAACCTAACGCCGCATGAGCTCCGATAGTTCCCGCTCACACGACAAAACCGGCGATGGTGACCTGAGGAGGTCTCGATACCACATCATTCTCTGAATAGGAGCAAGATGCGTGCCAACCATGGCTGGGGCCGGGAACCAATAAGACGCTTGCACATAACTCACAGGCGATCAATAGACTAGCGGCAGGTCCGGGAGTATCGCACGGGTGCCCTTGTCCTCCGAAAACCGCCATGTTCTGTCAGAATGTCACGCCACTTTGACCTGGATGACCACCTCCCCTGAAAAAATGTCCAGTTACCCCGGCTGCGGGCTGCAGCACCTGACATTCTGTCAGTGCCATCCGCAGGCCCCTGTCCCGGCGTCCGATACTCAAGCATCCGTATCCGCACGGTGCGCCACCTGTGAACGAACGCGCGCAGAGAGCCTCGGACATCTGCGATATCAGCCGATTGTCATCTCAGGAATGTCGTCTCTGGGGCTAGTCAGCGGAGGGAGCCGAGAGCGGCCCGCCGGAGCGGCAGCCGGTGTCAGCGGAGGGGGATAGAACACGTTGGGCTGACCTTCCCGCCTGCTCTCCGTCACGGGCAGGCAACTGATCGCGAGCCGTACCCGGGAGCTGTCTTCGTCGACGGTGGACAAGGACGGGGCAGTTGATATAGTTGGCCGAGAAGCAATAGGAGTTGTGCTCGAAGAGTGAGGGGACCCTCAGCTTGCCGCTGGTGTATCCGCGACAGTAATACTGATCGACCCCAGCCAGCCGGATCTCCACGCGATGAAGATACGGGCAGCCCATCTCTAATCTCACCCCCGAGTGGACGTCACCCTGCTCTCACCAGAGCTATCAGTCGGAGCATCGTCGACCTTTCCGGTTCGGCATGGAGATGCGCTCCCCGTCACTGCGCGGTCCCGACATCTCCTGACGATGCTTCCCGTCCTGTCTGTCCGCGTCCTCTCGAATCCCTTCCCCAGTCCAAACCTAATACTGAAGGCCGATTTTGTCAATACAAATATATGCCGCCGAGAGGCATGGAGGAGAGGCGCCGGCATAGAAAAAGGCCCCGGCGAAGGACCCACCGGAGCCCTGAGAAGTAACACGCATCACAGGGGACGCTAGCCCTTGAGAGTGAAACGAATCGGATAGGTGACCCAGACGCGCACCGGTTTGTCGCGCTGCTTGGCAGGAGAGAACTTGCTCTTGAGGGCGGCATCGATGGCGGCTCGATCCAGAGCCTCGTTGAGACCCTTCTCGATGCGAGCATCGAGAACGGTCCCATCGACATCCACCAGCACCCGTACGAAGACAGTCCCCTCGATCCCGGCCCTGCGCGCAATCTCAGGATACTCAGGTTCAATGGTCCGGATGAGCTGCGGAGGCGTATCGTAAGCGACAAACTCGGGGGTCTCAGGTTCGGGAGCTATCGGCTGATCGATCCGCGCGAACGGATCGAAATCGGTCTCCTCGATCGTCTCAACTGCCTGCTCCTCTTCCTCCTCCGACTCCGCCTCCACAGGCAGCGCCGGTCTCTGCTCAGGCGGAGGCTCCTCAACCTCAGGCGGCGCCTCCATGTCCTCGATGATGACGTCTTCGTACGTCCTCGGCTTGACGTTCGGCTCGAAGTACGGCACCGCGAACAGGACGACGCCATGTAAGACTATGGAGGCGAGGAGCGCTACCCTGAGGTAGATCGCGTGACTCTCTTTCAGGTCCACTATCTTTCTGCTGGCCATTTAGAACACCCCCTCGTACACCCGCCGGTCAATGCTGCGAACTCAGTCCTTCTCATGTCTGTCCAGTTACCATCTCCCGGAAGGCATGTGAATTATATCAACACGACTGTCGCCAGTCAATAGCAGAGTTGGAAGATTTTCAGTAATCTTCACCCTTCGGCACCGTCCCTGACATCCCCCTGGAATCGCCGCCATCCTTCTCCGTCTCTTTGACTCTCCGATAGATAGTCCGGGCGCTGAGACCGAGGATCTCGGCAGCACGGTTCCTATTGCCGTTCGTAGCTCGCAGGGTCTCGTCGATGACCCGCTTCTCGACCTCGCGTAGCGGCATTCCGATCGGAATGTGGAGCATCCGATCGCCCCCGCCATCCCGCGAGGTGATATCGCGAGGAAGATCCTGACGCCCCAGTAACATCTTCCCCACCACAGGAGACTCTTCCTTCGATTTCAGCCTCCGGTAGATCGTCCTGGCGCTCAGACCGAGGATCTCGGCAGCACGGTTCCTGTTGTAATCTGTGGCGCGAAGGGTTTCATCTATCACGTGCATCTCGATTACGCGCAGCGGGACTCCGATCGGGATCCTGACCACCTGGCCTGTCTCAGTCTCCGCAGGCGCGATCTCCTCCGCCACAGTGACGTCCCCTGGATGCCTGATATCGACAGGAAGATCCTGTGGGCCGATGAACTTCCTCCTCGTCAGTACGACTGCCCGCTCGATAGCGTTCTCCAGCTCCCGCACGTTTCCAGGCCAGTCGTAGTGGGTGAGCATGGACATTGCCTCAGCCGATATTCCCTCGATCTTCTTGTCGTTCTTCTTCGAATAAATGTGAATAAAGTGATCTACGAAAAGAGGGATGTCTTCTTTTCGCTCCCGCAGGGGAGGGACCGTAATGGTGATGACATTGAGACGATAGTAGACATCTGCTCTGAACGAACCATGACCGATAGCCTCAAGCAGATCCTCATTGGTGGCGGCAATCAGTCTGACGTCAGCTTTGAGGGTGCGAGTCGAGCCGAGCCGTTCAAACTCCCCCTCCTGCAGCACGCGAAGAAGTTTCACCTGAGTCGCCAGGGACATCTCTCCGATCTCATCGAGAAACAGGGTGCCTCCATCTGCCGCCTCAAAGCGCCCCTCCCTCCGGGCCACCGCGCCGGTGAAGGCCCCACGCTCATGCCCGAAGAGCTCGGCCTCGAGAAGTGTCTCCGGCAGCGCAGCACAGCTCACCTTGATGAATCTCCTATCCCGGCGCGGGCTGAGCTGGTGGATGGCGTTCGCCACCACTTCCTTCCCCGTACCACTCTCCCCCAGCATCAGAACGGTGGCAGCACTGGGAGCGACCTGCTCAACGATCTCCACAACGCGCGCCATCGCAGGTCCGGAGCCGATGAGCCTCTTTCCCTCCTGGAACGCGTGGAGCTGATCCCGCAGAGCGCGATTCTCGATGACAAGAATTTGATTCTCGATAGCCTTGCTCACGGCCTTCGTGATGACGACTCGTCTGAACGGCTTCAACACGAAGTCGTAGGCTCCCTCGCGCATTGCCTCGACAGCGGTCTCGACCGTGCCATACCCGGTGATGAGGATGACTTCGATGTCCGGTGAGTACCTCTTCACGGCACGCAGGAGCTCCACTCCGTCCATTCTCGGCATCTTCACATCGGCGAGCACGACGTTGATCCCACCCTTCTCCACTACATTCAATGCCTCTCGGCCGTCGCTGGCCGCTGCAACGTCGTATCCCTCCTTGGCTAGAACCTTGGAGAGCGACTCGCGAGTGCCTGCCTCATCATCTACGACCAGCACTCGATATTCACCCTGCATCTGCATCATATCTCTCCGGCTTCGAGCGAATCCTACCCAGGAAGAGCGGCAACCTGATGGTGAACGTGGCTCCCTCTCCCACTCTGCTTTGACAACGTATCGTGCCGCCGTGTTCCGCCACAATCTCCTGGGCAACTGCCAACCCCAGTCCGGTCCCTCCCACTTTGGTGCTTGTAAACGGTTTGAACATGGTATCGATCTCGTCTTCAGGAATTCCAACACCGGTATCGGTGATAGTGATCAGCACGTCATCGCCCTGACGCTCGATCCCTGCTGTGATCTCGCCCCCGTGGGGCATTGCCTCGCAGCTGTTCTTGAGGAGATTGAGGCAGGCCTGCCGTATCTGATGCGCATCGACAAGCATGGGCGGGATGCCCTGGTGAAACGCCCGGCTCAGCCGGACACCGTTCCCCGCCATCTCTTTCTCCAGAAAGTCCAGTAGATCCCCCACTATCTGTGCTATGTCATGCGGTTCGAACTTTGCCTCGGGCGGCCGCGCGAAGCTCAGGTACTCATCCACCACCTTGCTGAGCCGCTCCAGTTCAGAGTCGATCGATCTGAGGAGTGCCTGCGCCTCGGTCGTATTGCTCTCCGCATAGGTCCGGAGCTCCTCTGCCAGCAGGTCGGCATTGAGCGTAATGGAGCTGAGCGGACTGCGCACATCGTGCGCGACGCGGGCTGCCATCATTCCTATGGTGGCGAGGCGTTCAGCATGGAGGACCCGCTCCCTCATTCGCCTGCGGTGCGTGATATCTCTGAGGATGGCCGACATACCGACTATCTTCCCCTGTTCGTCCCGTATCGCCGTGCTCGTCAGATCGACAACCACCCAGCGTCCGCCTTTTGCGAGTCGCTCGGTCTCCAATCCGCGTACGAATCCATTGTTACGTACCTGACTTGCTATCGTTTCATGCTCGCGAGCCCTCTTGAGATGATCGGGCACGAGCACTTCGATCGACCTGCCGATCATCTCCTCACTCTCATAACCGAAGATGAGCTCGGCACCGCGGTTCCAGGAAAGGATGACACCATCTGGATCGAGCCCGATAATGGCGTCAGCGCTCCCGTCGACGATCGCTGCCAGGTGCCTCTCCTGCTGCCTCAGCTTCTCCAGCAGATGCTGTCTCTCCACGGCGAACTTCTTGTCCTGCTCTGCCTTGGCCAGGCGTCCTGCCTGACGCTGGAGCTCGGCCACCGCCATCGCCTGATACGTCTCGATATAGTGGTACATCAGTTCAGTTGTGCACGCATCGATCATCCTCACCGCCTGCATGAGCTCGGCCCGGTCGGTCAATTCCCTGTCGAGAACGTCGTACAGAACACGCTTGATGTAGAGCGCCGTGCGCCCGGACTCCGAAATCGCCAACCGCCAGATCCGCCATCGCTGCTTCGCAACCTCCCCCAGCATTCGGTAGAGATGACTCAGATCGCCGTCTTCGATCGCTCTGAAGAAGTGCTCTAAGAATCCCCCAAGGTCTACGTCACCAGCTCCGACTCGCTGACGCTCTTCCTCGTCCACCTTGATCACGCCAGTCTGCCAGCGATCTAGAATCTCATCCCGGTTCGAGCG
>LJUI01000031.1 GCA_001303705.1 candidate division TA06 bacterium SM23_40 | reverse complement strand
GCCAGATAGCCCGCTCGGCCGTATCGCCTGAGGCCCGCTCGGCCGTATCGCCCGATGGCCCGCTCGACCGTATCGCCTGATGGCACGCTCGACCTGTCGCCTGATGGCCCGCTCTTCCATGTCGCCTGACGGCCTGCTCGGTACGGCGGTTATGCAAAACAAAACCCGCCCTCTGGAGCAGTTCTGCGCCTCGGCCTGGTGGCTTCCAGGGTTAGTGCCCCAGACCGTCCGATATGGAACAGCATCACGCTCAACGTGGACCGGACACCCAAGGGACACACGAGCAGCACCATCACCCCAATCCTTGTGCCGTAGAGAGATGCGCTCTTCGTCCCGGCAAGAGCCGATCCAGGTGTCCCCCTCAGCACACCCCGGTGGCCGATGCCATGATCATCTGTGTCCGGTCTGCACCGGGATGTCCACGTGTGAATGCCCTGACGGCACTCACGTGCATCGCGCCACGCCCCGCAATCCGGAATCCAAAAAGGACAGAAATGAGAGCGGTTCGACTATCTTCGGGGAAGGCGAAAAAAAAGAACTTGACACAGAGCACTAATTGCATATAATTCCTATTTAAGAACAGCTTGCAGCCAGTACAGGGGCGGATGATGGCACTGACTAACGAGGATATTGAACGGCGCATCGAGACCTTCGTCGAAGCTCTGAGAGCTAGGGGCCTTAAACTAACCCACCAGCGCCTGGAGATCTTCCGCGAGATCGCGCAGACGGAAGATCACCCCGACGCGGAGACCATCTTCAATTGCGTCCGTACCCGAATGCCAACGGTCTCACTCGATACTGTCTACAGGACGCTCGCACTCCTGGAACAGGGACATTTGATATCCAGGGTGGAGGTCCTGCCGGCTCGAGTGCGGTTCGATGCGAACACGGATCACCACCACCACTTCATATGTACAGAATGCGGGCTGATTCGCGATTTCTACAGTCGGGAGCTCGAGGACTTCTCAACTCCCGTATCCGTTCGTAGGTTGGGAGATGTGAAGACGATCCACATTCAGCTCCGGGGAGTCTGCAAAGCCTGTGCAGCGCAGAAACGAGGCACAGAACAGGTCACGTAACCTCATCACCTCTCGTTCTGCAGGCAGAGACGCCGACCACAGTAAGAGCACAGCCAGGGAGGAGATCCACAATGGCAAAAGGCAAGAAGGAAAAGAAAGAGAAGAGGGTCCTCACCCTCAGTTCCGGCGCGCCGGTCGATAACGACCAGAACAGTATGACTGCAGGAGACCGCGGGCCGGTGCTGATGCAGGATGTGCATCTCATGGAGAAGTTAGCCCACTTCAACCGAGAGCGCATCCCCGAGCGGGTAGTACACGCCAAAGGCGCGGGCGCCGGCGGCTACTTCGAGGTGACTGCCGACGTCACCAAGTACACCAGGGCCGCGTTCCTCTCGAAGGTGGGCAAACGTACCGAGGTCTTCGCGCGCTTCTCGACTGTGGGCGGGGAAAAGGGATCGGCCGACTCGGCTCGAGACCCTCGCGGGTTTGCGGTGAAGTTCTACACTGAAGAGGGCAACTATGATATGACGGGGAACAACACGCCCGTCTTCTTCATCCGCGATCCGCTGAAGTTCCCGGACTTCATTCACACGCAGAAGCGGGATCCCGAGACCAACACAAAGGACCCCGACATGTTCTGGGACTTCCTCTCGCTGACGCCGGAGTCGATCCACCAGGTCACCATCCTCTTCTCGGATCGAGGTACCCCCAGGAGCTTCCGCCACATGAACGGGTACAGCAGCCACACCTTCAAATGGTACAACGAGAAGGGCGAATACTTCTGGGTACAGTACCACTTCAAGACCGAGCAGAGCATTCAGAACCTTACCCGCCAGGAGGCAGCGCGACTGGCAGGCGTGGATCCCGACCACGCCACGCGCGACTTACATGAGGCGATTGCCAGGGGCGATTTCCCGGCATGGAAGGTCTGCGTGCAGATCATGACCCCCGAGCAGGCGAAGGACTATCGCTTCGACATCCTCGATATCACAAAGGTCTGGCCGCACGGCGACTTCCCGCTCATCGAGATCGGGCGGATGGTGCTGAACCGTAACCCTGAGAACTACTTTGCCGAAGTAGAGCAGGCCGCGTTCTCCCCGGGTAATTTCGTTCCGGGCATTGCCGCCTCGCCCGACAAGATGCTCCAGGCACGCATCATCTCCTATCACGATGCTCACCTGTACCGCCTGGGACCGAACTACCAGCTTCTGCCGGTCAACGCGCCCAAGGCGGCCCGGATGGCCAACTACCAGCGTGACGGGTACATGCGTCTCGACGACAACGCTGGAGGCGGGCCGAACTACTATCCCAACAGCATGGGTGGGCCCGAGCCCCAGCCCGGAGTCGGCGAACCCCCCTTCGAGGTATCGGGAATGGCGGGAAGGCACCCGTATAAGCACCCGAATGATGACTTCGTGCAGGCCGGTGACCTGTACCGCAAGGTGATGACGGACGAGGATCGAGAGCACCTCGTCGGCAACATCGTGGACCATCTGGGGGGTGCGGAGAAGCGCATCCAGTTGCGCCAGACAGCCCTCTTCTACAAGGCCGATCCGGACTACGGGCGGCGCGTGGCCGAGGGGCTGGGCCTGAACCTGAAGGATGTGGAGCGTCTGGCCGCGATGTCTCAGGAAGAACGAGTCAGAGCCACTGCTGCGGAAAGCTAGGCGGAGAAGAGCGCGGCTACCCGGATGAGTTGCTACCAGTCCAGTGTGATCTCGCATCACGTGGAGAAGAGTTCAGCGCCAGCGTTCCCGACAAAGCGGATCGGAGAGTAGAAAAATGCACACTTGACAGGAGGCTGTTCCTCACTACGATGCTGTCTGTCACCTGACTCAGTGCGTTCGATGGAGTCGCCATCCCGGCGACGCTGCAACGCATCTGTAGACCTAGGCGGTGTTCCATCAGAAGGAGGGAGGGAAAAGCGATGAAGCAGAAGAAATTCGTGCTGATAGGGGCAATAGTGGCGATGCTCGCCAGTCTGCTCGTCTTCCTGGGCCTGGTCTACGCCGAAGAAGGCGCGAAAGGGCGCTCGAGCTACGCTCCCGTTGTCATCATGGAGGATTTCGCAAAGGTGATGTCCCGAATGAAAGCCGCGAAACCCACCGTGATGAAACGGCATATGGACCTGCTCAATGAGCGCTATGACTTGAGCAACCGCCCAGCCAAGGGCGTGAAGATGTCCGGAGGAAAGGCGATCCAGGAAGGTGTGCGCGCCAAACCCGCGAAGGGCATGACCTGGCAGAAGCTGGCGGCGATGAGCCCCGAAGAAATCCGGGAGAAAGACCTGTTCCCTGCGGGGTTCTTCCCTCTTCCCCATCCCAACCATGCTGAAGGCGGCATGGTCTTCCCTCAGTTTCACATCGACGAGATCAAGAAGCAGGAAGAGCGCGACCTCACTCGCTTCGACCTGGATTACGACCTACCAGACCACTTCCTGCCCGAGTTCCCAGCGCCGATCTATCTGACCACGCGACCGGACCTCGGCGACGTCTCTCAGGGCAAGCTTGTGACGATCGACAACTACTACGAGCTGTTTAACGGTATACTGAATCCCAAACAACTCGAGGGCTTGCGGCTGTTGGTCACTCCCTTTCCCCAACAGCAGTTCAACCAGACCGAAGACCGCCGTTCCGAACGCCCGAGTCGTGGGGTCACCTGCTTCGACTGTCACGCAAACGGGCATACCAATGCCTCGACTCACCTCGTTGGTGATATCCGTCCCCAGGAGTTCCGTCACCGTATCGACACTCCGCCTCTGCGTGGCGTGAACATCCAGCGTTTGTTCGGCTCACAGCGGGCGTTGAAGACCGTTGAGGACTTCACGGAGTTCGAGCAGCGGGCTGCGTACTTCGACGGTGACCCGGTAATCGCGACCAAGAAGGGTGTCAACATTCTCGAACGGGGCAGCCAGGTGCACTTCATGGCTGAGTTCGAGGCGCTGTTGGACTTCCCGCCGGCTCCCAAGCTCCGCGTCAACGGCATGCTCGATCCAGAGAAAGCCACCGAGTCCGAGATGCGCGGACAGGGTCTTTTCTTCGGCAAAGCCGATTGTGCGAGCTGCCATCCTGCGCCCTACTACACTGACAATCTGATGCACAACATGAAGGTGGAGCGCTTCTACAGGCCGCGCATGATCAACGGCAGGATGGCTTCGGCGGATGGACCGATCAAGACCTTTCCCCTCCGTGGCATCAAAGACTCACCGCCATATCTGCACGACGGCAGGCTGCTGACATTGGAGGACACGGTCGAGTTCTTCAATCTGATCATGGAGCTCAACCTCACAGAGCAAGAGAAGAAGGACATCGTCGCCTTCATGCGCCAACTCTAGCCGATAGCAGACGTGAAGGCCGGAACTACCGAGATCGCGTCCAGTATCGCGTACCCGCCCTTGGGAGTTCCGGCCTTCACCTGTTTGTCTCTGACAGTCTGCCTATTCTCACCCCTCGGTCGATATCAGTGCCGAGCTAGTGTACTGCTAGAGCTCTCTCCAACAACACGCGCCGGCGAGCCGCGATCCGGCCCTCGCCCCGGACAGTCTTCAGCGCTTATTCGCATGCCGGTGCCGCGTACCGGAGTTCCCGCCGGGCAGCCAGCAGATCGAGCTCGGTTAGACTGAGCAGTGTGTAGTAGAATGGGAAACGCCGCCAGCGACCCTCACCTGACCGGTGGGTCCTGAGGATCTTCACACCACCCCGAAGACGTGCCTCAGCACCGGATAGCCCCCCGACGCCCAGATGCCGCCACAGCGCGCACGAGCACATGGCACAACAGTAGAACCCGCGCGATGACATCCCCGCGGATTCGGACTCCCTCAACCTCGCAAGCATGCCCGCCGTGGCATGAGATAGTGCCGTCCGCACTTCGGCCTTCCCCACACCGAGAAGGATCAGCGCCCTCGAGGCTTCCTCACCAAGGATGTGCGCCGTCGCGGCGTTGGATCTAACCGCTTCGCCGGTAAAGACCCGTATGCCGCCAGCGAAATCCCGGGGAGTCGGAGCGAACATGTTCGCATAGGATCCCCGCTTCCCCTGTCGACCTGCAATCCAGGCCGCTGTTCGCGCGCGCTCGGCAGGCGGTATCTGCTTCCCCACGAAGAGCGCCTCGTTCACAGCATCGATGGTTGCCGCAAGACTGGATGGATGAAGGAGTTTCATGGCACGTCCCCCTGACCGGTCCTATTTCGTGATCCTCTTCTCCGCGCTCACACCGAGCTCTTTCCTGACCTGATCGCTGTCATCGAGATGGTGGAACTCCTTCACAAATCCATCTTCAACCTTCGCCACGTAGATCCGCCTCTCCTGAATCTCGATCCCCTTCGGCGTATCAGCGCATGAGCCCGTCGTCCTCCCGATCATGACCACGGCATTGTCTACCAGGTAGATGTCCGAAATGTGGATCTGGAATTCGGGCCACGATGAGACATAGTCGGACAACGCGTCTCGGGCCTTCTCGCGACCGGTGATGACATCTCCGCCACCGGGAAAGAGCTTATGATCCGGCGGCATGAGTGCGACCAGACCGTCAAGATCTCGTCGATTGATGGATTCCACAAACCTGATGCCAACGTCAACCGGACTATCTGAACTCATCAATCTCCTCCTATTCCGCATTTTCCCGTCAGGAAACATCGTTCATCTGCACAAGTCCACCATTCTCGCCGCTCCGCCGGCGGCCACGAGCTCACCCCGGTGTCGGCTGCATGTTCCTATCCGAAGGACCCTGAACCCCTCCCCCTACCGATCCCGGGCGATGGCTCTCCACTCTTCCAGTCTCTCCCTGAAGAGCTCGGTCTCCGGGCTCAACTCAACCGCCTTCTCCTGCGCCCGGATCGCCTGCGCGAGTTCTCCCCGACGGAAGTGTGCCTCTCCGAGAGTATCCCATATGTGGCCTTTATCCGGTGCCAACTCCACCGCTCGTTCGGCCAGTCTCAGAGCGTCATCGAGGAGAACGTCGCCGGTCGCCAACGCCCAGGCAGTATTATTCTGCAGTTCAGCGTCATCGGGATACTTTTCGACTATCGCAAGAGCATACTCGAATTCGCGCTCCGCCTTCTCCGCGAATCCGCCCTCCAGACATTCCTTGCCCGAACGTATCCGCATGATCGACTCATATCCTCTCTCATGCAATCTGAACAGGCGTTCTAACTCATCGATCGGCGTCTCATGATCATCGACCCTCAGATCGACAAATCGAGTGAATCCCTCCTTGACGACAAGCAGTGCTGCCGATTGCTGACCCCGCTGGTCCCCTCCCGCTCTCTGCCCTGCCTGCAGTGCCGCAAGAAGTCGTTCCGCCAGGGTGCCGCCTGCCCGCTCAAATGCCCGGGCCATCTCGCGAACGACATTCTCGTTCGCCAGGATATTTCCCTGCACCGCGTAGTGGGGTCCCACAATGTGGCCAGCCCACCCGGTACACATCTCCCCCGTATAGCAGGCGGCGTGACCATGTGCGTCTACGATCCCCAACTGACGCACCTCCGCATTCTCATCCTTCGACGTCAGGATCTCCACCACTTTGTCGACCGGGATCCCCATCCCGAGAAGTGCGATTCCCTCTGGAC
The DNA here is from genome assembly GCA_001303705.1 of candidate division TA06 bacterium SM23_40. Lineage (GTDB taxonomy): Bacteria > LJUI01 > LJUI01 > SM1-40 > SM1-40 > SM1-40. Next base: position 18,433 of record LJUI01000031.1, on the reverse strand, counting down.
CGTAACTGAGATTAGTCTGCGCCTGAGTGGCGATCGCGCCAACACCGGGCTCCGCGTGGGGTACTGCTGCTCCCACAGCAAACGCCTTCGATTGGACTGCCACGCCCAGTTCACCAGTCGTTGAATCGTATGCAACGATCGAAAACGTGCCGGGATGATCGAAATCCAAGCGCTCACCCGGCAGGCAACGGCCGGGAACGAGCCCAACAACAGCAATTAGTATGACGAATACCATAGCGATTCTTGCGATTCCAGGCTTCATGATCTCCCCCACTGATGCCATCCGACGACACGGCTCGGGCGTGCGGTCCCGCGCTTCGCTCTCCCCTCGCCCCTCGGCGATCATCTCCTCGTGTTGTAGATCACGTTCCAATGTTTCTCCTCGGGGCGCTCGATATATCGCACATTCTCACCCATGTCCTCGAGAACCTCGATGATCTCCTCCCTGGTCGGGAAGTTCTTGACGATCTCGAACCTCCGCCCGTCCTGCAGAGTACGTCGTTCCAGGGTATTCCCCTCGGCATCCGCTCTTCTCGCTTCACACTCATATGGCAACTGATCGACAAAGAGCACGAGTGCACCCGAGACGAGTCTGCTGTGCAGGACTGAGAGGAACTCGGGGAGTTGCCTCCTGGGAACGTGTGACCACCACCAAATGGCCAGGGCAGCAGTAAACCCTCCGGGGACGCCGTCGAGCGAGTAGGCGTCGGCGACCTGAAAGGTGACGTTTCCCAGGTGGGCGCATCTGGCCCGTGCGGTCGAAATGAGAGAGGAATTGATGTCTATCCCGAGAACAGATGTAGCGACCTCGCCGATCACCCCGGTCCAGTATCCCGTCCCGCATGCGATTTCGAGCACGTCGTGCCCCTTGAACATCTCCCGGTATCGTGCCTTGATGGGAACACGAAGCTCCTCTGCCTCAGGATCAGTATACCCGGCAGATACGTCGTACACAGGGGCACGCGCTGCGTAGTATCTGGCTACGTCATCAACCAGAGACATGGGGGTTTCTTCTTCCTGATTGCGAACGAATCGGATATGAGCGGCAATCATTCCTTGCTCATGATCTCCCTGATCTTCCTCTTCTCCCATTCTGGACCGAGAACGCCCCTCAGGCCAAAGACACTGATCCCGTGAGCCACCACACCGAAACCCCACCCCAACAGGGGCCAGTAGAACCAAATCGTCTCTGGAGAGCGTAGAATATTCACGAGGAAAAGACCGAGATTCACAAGAACATAGACAAGCAGATGCACGTAGAATCCCTTGATCTCCTCGACGCGCTTCCGCGCCTGCTCATACCGTTCCTTTTCGTCCATCGGTATCCTCCGAGTTCCAGTCAGACATCGAAGCGGGATTCGCCTAGTAGATTCAACGTCCTTCACATCAGCCGCGGCCCGGACCGGCACAGCCGAGCCTATACCTGACAACAGGCCCAGATCGCTGATCCCGCAGACAGAAGATATCCCGCCGCCCATCGCTGTAGGCAATCCTACAGAGAGCTCGCCACCGGTGTCAAGAAAGAAGACGCCGTCCCCTGGCAAGTCTACCAGAGACGGCGTAGATGGTCGACCTCGGTTGTCAGATGCCTCGGTCGTCCGAAAGCGATTGCAAGCGAACACTATCCCCCGAGGGGGACTGCCCTCCGGCTCGGAGACATCCCGGGTCCTCGTCCCGGAGTGCACATCAGTGAAATCAGCCGAGGATCGAGACGAAGCGAATCCCCGGCGAACACACCGAAATCAAGCGGCTGCCAGGACGGATCTGCCCCGGGATATCCATCTCATTCTCATCGTCCCGGTTGCCTGACGACGGAGATGCGGCACACAACCTGGATGGAGGATTCGACCGACCCATTGCGCTCGTCAGATCCGGCTGCAGCAGAAGGATGGTCTGGGGTCAAGTCCCCAATACCTCTCGGAAATGGAATCCGTAGATGGCGAAGACTACTGCCAGAGGAAAGAGCTTGGGGCGCCTGGTGAGCGACCAGAAGAAGAGCTTCCAATAGTACAGCCGGCCCTCCCTCTTCATGCCAAGAACCCACATGGATCGTAGGAGCGCACGTATATGCACGAACCGGAGGCGGGGTCTGCTCTTGCGGGGCGGCTTGTATCGCCGCAAGAACAATCTGACCCGCTCATAATACTCGCGCGGAGAGTAGATGGCATTCACTACCTTCTCGTAGCCCTCGATGAGCTGCGTCGTGTCCATCTTAGGAATGAAGTTCATCGTGAAGTCCGTATTATCGCCCGACATGTCCTTCAGCAGACGATTCTCTCTCTGGAGGCGCTTGTACAGCCTCGTGCCACGAGGTGCATTGAGTAATCCGACCATGGCGACCACGATGCCGCTTTTCGCAATGAAGTCGATCTGGCTGTCGAAGATCGACGGTGGATCATTGTCGAAACCGACGATGAAACCACCCTGCACCTGGAGGCCGTAGCTCTGTATCTTCGCCACAGACTCGACCATGTCCCGATTCCTGTTCTGGAACTTGCTGCACTCAGACAGGCTCATATCGTTCGGGCTCTCAATGCCGACGAAGACCGCGCGGAACCCGGCCTCCACCATCATGCTCATGAGCTCCTCATCGTCAGCAAGATCAATCGATGCCTCGGCATGAAAATCGAACGGATACTTTCGCTCTCTCTGCCACGCGATCAGGTCGGGCAGCATTTCGGCCTTCAGCTTTCTTCTGTTCCCAATGAAATTGTCATCGACGAAGAAAACACCTCCCCTCCAACCATGGGCATGCAAACCGTCCAGCTCGGCCAACACCTGGTGCCCGGTCTTCGTCCTCGGCTTATGACCGTACAGCTGGGTGATGTCACAGAATTCGCAATTGAACGGACAACCTCTCGAATACTGGACGTTCATCGAGGCATACTTCTTCATGTCGACGAGGCCCCAAAGGGGGATCGGTGACCGCCCCATGTCCGCCCAACCATCGGGTCTGTAGATCCGTTTCGCGCCTCCCGTTCTCAGGTCCTCGAGGAACGCGGGCAGGGTATCTTCAGCCTCGCCGAGAAGAAGATGATCAACGCCCTCGAAATCCTCCCACGAAGATGTGAACAGGGGACCCCCTGCGACGGTCGTTACTCCCAGTCTGGCACACCGTTTGATCACCTTCGCTGCCGATTGCCTCTGGATGGACATGGCGCTGACGAAGACATAATCTGCCCACTCGATGTCGCTATCGCCGAGAGGCTGTACGTTCATGTCGATGAGCCTCTTCTCCCAGTCTTCAGGGAGCAAGGCAGCGACCGTCAGCAGACCCAGAGGTGGGAAATTCGCTTCTTTCGAGATGAATTTCACCGCGTGCTTCAGGCTCCAGAAGGTGACGGGATGATCAGGATAGACGAGTAGCACTCTCACATTGAGCTCCTTACTGCTCTTGTCCAACCGCCGCTCGTAATATTCAGTAAACAGTTGAGGAATCCCTGGCGGTACCATTCAGCATACCAGATGTCACAGAGTGAAGAGTTCATTTGTTACATAATAACACTATCCCTCCTGATCTGTCCACCGAAATCGCACGGCGGGCCGTCGACCCGCCGTAATAGCCATCTGCCGGCTGTATCTCGCAGGCATCCGCCCAACATCATGGCCTACAGTCCACCGGCGACCGCCGTAATATGGCAGTGCCGGTCGCCAGACTGAAGGCAATAGGCGTCGTCTCCCACCGATTGGGGCGCCCGGGGCAGCTTCATGGGTAGCCCCAACGCCGATGAAAAGTGGACATCTTATTCCGATGATTTGCGGACATATCAGATTGGTGTTAACACCCCCCTATGTATATCCCGCAAGCGTAGCAATGTCCGCCCCCGAAGGCCCTCTTGCCTGGAGGTGCCGGCCCCAGACGCTACGGCTCCACAACCCAGAACTCGAAGCTGTCCTTATCGTAGAGCGTTGAGGGCGGCACCCCGATTCTCGATCGGTAGCCGTAGACACCAGGCGCTGCACCCGGCGGGATCCGGTGAGTGAGGTAACGCTGCACAGTCAGATCCGCCGGCAGAGTGTAGGAGTCCGGCCCCATGACGTTCAGCGTATCTCCGTTTGGCAAGACCGCCTCCGTCAGTACCCAGAATGGTTCAGGCTGTGCCCAGCGATTGATCACAGTGTACGTGACTCCTAACTCGCCGCCAGGTGCCAGCTCGAGGACATCGGGCGTCAGGTAGAGCGTAAGATAGTCGTCCTGGTCGAAGTAGTGCGCCCCCATGTCGCTCCGTGTGCCGTCGGGGTCAAGGGAATCAGGATACCCTGCGTCAATGCATGGCGATTCCCAGAGCAGACGGTAGTCTTGGCTCTCGGCCAGGACGAATGCAGGATCAGCGTCCACGTTCCCCTGGCCGGGCCAGCCGCCACACACATCCGAGTACGCGACGGTCATGGAACTTCCTTCCTCCACGTAGATCTCCGGCCCCGTACTGGCACTGTCCGCCCACAGAATGGAATTGACTACGACCGCCGAGGAGGACGACCAGCAGGAGATGCCGCCGCCCAGAATGCCGGTATTCTGTGACACAGTATTGCCGTAGATCGCGGGAGAAGAGCTCCCCCAACAGCAGATGCCGGCCCCGGATGTGGCGATATTCAAGGCGACTGTATTACCACGTATGCTGGGAGAGGAGTCCCAACAGAAGATTCCTCCTCCGTAGTCCGTCTCGTTCTCCAGTATCGAGTTGCGCACGATGATCGCCGGAGATTGATGGCAGAATATTCCGCCGCCATCCCAGACGGCGATGTTTCGGGCGAGTCTATTGGAGTCGATCGTGGGCGTGGATTCCCAGCAGGAGATTCCGCCGCCGTAGTCGGCACTGTTCTCTATCACGGTGTTTCCGATGATCGCCGCGAACGAGTACAGGCAGTCGATCCCTCCGCCTCGCTGGGCAGCATTCCCCTTAAACGCATTGCCTTCGATGGTCGGAGAGGATGACCACACACAGATCCCCCCGCCGTACTCTACAGCCTCATTTCCAGTTAGACTATTGTAAACGATGACTGGCGAACACTGCCCGCAATAGATGCCACCCCCCCGGGGGGACACGTTCCCCACGATGGTATTGCCTTCGATTACGACAGAAGACTCGTAGTCGCAGTATAAACCGCCCCCGTCCCAACCGCCAGTATTCCCCCTGATCTCGTTACGCGCGACCGTACCAGAGGCGCGGAAGCAATAGACTCCACCTCCCCCGCATGCAGCGGTGTTATCTGCTATGGTATTATCCACAATGGTCGGAGACAGATAGGAGAAGGCCACCCCACCGCCAAAACCTGCTGCGTTCTCCGTGATCGTGTTGCCGACGATGATCGCCGACGATTCGATGCAATAAATGCCGCCGCCCTCATACCACAGACAAAGCGGCGTCGTGTTCCCCGTGATCACGTTGCCGACGATGGTCGGAGAAGAGTAGTAGCAATCCATCCCGGCTCCACAGTGGGCCCACCCGTTCCTGACCGTGAATCCCCGGACTACCGTGCTGGAGTCCTCTCCGCAATGGAACAGGAACCCCCGATGCGGATCTGATGAGGTCCCCTGGCAGTCGACGATCGTCGCCTCAGCTCCGTTCTTAGACATCACAACTATCGCCTTGCCCCCGGGATCGATATCTCGATTCCCGTACCCGACGTAGGTGCCGTCAGCCACGAGCACCGTGTCGCCATCCACCGCCGCATCGACCCCCGCCTGGATGGTCGGATACTCCTGTGGGACATGAATGACCGTCGCTGGAGCGACCGACACAAGGCTGATCACACCGAGAAATGCAGCCACAACGTGCCATGCGCACCTCATTTCACTCTCCTCCTCTCGTGGCTGTGGCCCAGATTATGGCTCCACCACCTTGAACTCGAAGCTATCCTCGTCGTAGAGCGTGGAGGGCGCCACTCCGATCCGAGACTGATACCGGTACACACCCAGCGGCGCACCAACAGGCACGCTGTGATCCAGGTGCTGCTGCACCGTGAAATCGGCTGGCAAGGTGTACTGGTCGGGCCCCATCACGCTCAACGTGTCTCCGCTCGGCAGAGTCGCCTCGCTATGCACCCAGAACGGCTCAGGCTGCGCCCAGCGGTTGATGAGGGTGTAGGTCACCCCCAGCTCGCCGCCTGGTGTGACTTCGATGACATCAGGCGTCAGGTAGAATGTCATGTGGTCGTCCTGATTGAAGAAGAACGCGCCCATATCGCTGCGGGTGCCATCGGGATCAAGAGAATCCGGGTGACCAGCGTCGATGCAGGGCGAGCCCCAGAGCAGACGGTAGTCTTGCCTCTCGGCCAGCACGAATATCGGATCAGCTTCTACATTGCCTTCACCAGGCCACCCACCCTGAATGTCGGAGTATGAGACGTCGATCGAGCTCCCCGCTTCCAAGTAGATCTCCGGCCCGGTGCCAGCGCTGTCCGCCCACAGAATGGAGTTGACTATGCTTGCCGAAGAAGGGGACCAGCAGGAGATTGCACCACCCAGAATCGCTGCGTTCGCAATAATCGTATTGCTCCTGACGATAGGAGAGGAAGTTCCCCAGGTGGCAATCCCCGCGCCGCACGCGCCCATATTCTCTGCGAGCGTGTTGCGACTGACGACCGGTGAGCAGTCCCAGCAATAGATCCCTCCACCATAGCCAGCGCCGAGCCCGCTGCTATTCCCCACAATCCTGTTGTCCTCAATAGTGACCGAAGACAGTTGGCAAAAGATTCCTCCGCCGTGCCAGGTCGCGGCATTGCCGGTAATCCTGTTGGCCTGGATATTCGCAGACGATTCCCAGCAGGCAATCCCGCCCCCGTAGTAGTCGACCGTATTCCCCACAATCGTGTTCAGCAAGATCTGTGGTTCGGACAATCGCGTGTAGATGCCGCCGCCGTAGAGCGAGGCCATGTTCTCGCTGATGACGTTATTCTCAATGATGGTAGAAGACTGACAGAAGATCCCGCCTCCTGAGACGGCAGTGTTTCCCGTAATAGTATTGCCTGTGATTGGCGTTAGAGAACTGAAACAGATTCCGCCACCGTACGTGCCCGCAGTATTCTCCACAATGGTATTGTCCTTGATCGTCGGTGTCGGCTCTCCGTCACAGATGATTCCTCCGCCAGCCAGTTCGGAGGCATTGGCCACCATCGCATTGCCCTCTATAATGCCAGAAGTGCGATCGCACCAGATCCCGCCCCCGGACCATCCACATGCATTCCCCTCAACGGTATTATCGACGACGATCGCTGTAGAGAAGAAAAAAGAGATGCCTCCCCCCCAGCCCGATACATTCCCTGCGATCACATTGCCCACGATGGTCGGAGAAGCCTCCACGCTCATTATGCCGCCGCCGTCGTTCCAGAAGCAGGGCGGTGTGGTATTATCTATGATTATGTTGTCGACAATGGTTGGGGAAGAGTGATAGCAGTGGATCCCAGCACCGCACTCGGCCCATCCGTTCTTGATCGTGAAACCCTGAAGCACAGCGCTCGAATCCTCGCCACTGTGGAACACGACTCCCCGGTGGGGATCTGAGGGGCTCCCCTGACAATCGATAACCGTCGTCTCTGCTCCGTTCTTCGACATCACCACAATATCCTTGCCAAAGAAGTCGATATCCCGGTTCCCGTAGCCCGTGTAGATTCCATCAGCCACGAGCACTGTGTCCAGGTCAACAGCGGCATCGATGCCCGCTTGGATTGTCGGATACTCCTGCGGAACGTGGATGATAGTTGCGGAGCAAGTCGCCACTAGGCTGACCATGGCAGAAGATATTATCGTTACTTGCCAGTTCCACCTCATTGTTCGTATCCTCCCTCTCGTTGATCTAACGAGAAAAAAAAGAACGACCCCTCACTGTGACGCTCGGTGTCGCTCTCGAATAACCCACCCTTGAGCTGTTGCACAACTACGCCCATTCCCGAGGCCACCGGGCGCCCTCTGCCAGTCCGTGGCCAGCAGAAATCTCGGGAACTCATCGCCTACCCTGTCAGTCTACACGCCTTTAGGAAGGATGTCAAGGACATTGTCGGAACTACCCAAGGACACCGCTGGCTCGCGAGACGAATCGAGTACAACCCATCTCACGGAGTCCTGGACTACACCATCACCATGAAAACGAAACGGGTGAAACCATTCACCCGTGAAGTTCTGCCTCTGGATCAGACTGGCTCCTCGGGTTGATGTCCCGGAGCGTACTCTTGTGGGATCTGTCAAGAATCGAGATGAAGCGATGCGCCAGGGGACATACGAGGATAACCCTCCTCTCAGCATAGATCTGCCGCTGAGAATCTAATCTCATTTCTCTTCCTTCACAGTCGCTGACGACGGACAGCTAGGAGGTACAAGTTACTGTTCAGGGGAGTGTTCTTGACAGGATGACCGAGTCGGTCTGTACTCCGATACCGGTGAAACGATGCCATAGGCGGCTTTCTTTCGCAGCTTCATTCTTGGACGCGTGCGCCAACTAGAGACCGCCAGCGCTCCGCCGCGCCAGAAGAAATGGCTTGACAGACGGGCACTGGTCGTGTAAAGTGAATATTGAATATTCAACTATCTGGATGGAGGCAGGCATGATAGAACGAATCCTGGCCAAGAAACTGAAAGAAGCCGCAAGGCAGTTCCCGGTGGCAACAGTCACCGGGCCGCGACAGTCCGGCAAGACCACGCTGGTCCAGGCCGTTTTCAAGGACTACGACTACCTGTCCCTTGAGCTACCGGATCAGCGGCAGTTCGCCCTGGAAGATCCGCGCGGCTTCCTCAGCCAGGTCGATGGGCCGGTCATCTTGGACGAAGTGCAACGGGCACCAGATCTGTTCTCGTATATCCAGGTTCTCGTTGACGAGCATCGGGACTGGACGGGCAGGTTCATCCTGACGGGTTCACAGAACTTCTTGCTTCTCCAGAACATCTCGCAGTCCCTTGCCGGCAGGTGCGCGGTGCTCCATCTGCTGCCGTTCTCACTGGCCGAGATCGAGGGCCGAAAGCCCATATCACTCGAGACCCTGGGCAAGACTGTGCCCAGGAACCTCAAGCAGCCCAAAGCCGGTTTAATGGATACCGTATTCACGGGTTTCTACCCACGGATACACGATAAGCACCTTTCCCCGCGTGACTGGCTGGCCAGTTATTACCAGACCTACCTCGAGCGGGACGTGCGGAACGTCCTGAACGTCGGCAATATCGAGGCGTTCGGCAGGTTTGTACGGCTTTGTGCCGGCCGCTGCGGACAACTGCTCAACCTCTCAGGGTTGGCCACCGACTGCGGCATTTCACACACTACTGCCAAGCGATGGTTATCTGTACTCGAAGCCAGCTTCATCATCACGCTACTCCGGCCCCATCACCGGAACTTCGGCAAGCGGCTGACAAAGAGTCCTAAGCTCTACTTCCTGGATACGGGGCTTTTGTGCTACCTGCTCCAGGTTCAATCCCCGGAGGAGCTTTACCACCGCGCCGAGCGGGGAGCAATCTTTGAGAGTTTCGTGGTTTCTGAACTCTACAAGAACTTCTCACACCGGGGAGAGCAGCCGCCCCTCTATTTCTGGCGCGATGCGGCAGGGCACGAGGTGAATGTTATTATCGAAATGGGCAGCAAGTTGATACCGGTAGAAACCAAATCCGCCCAGACAGTGGCGTCCGACTTCTTCGACAACCTTACCTACTGGCGGAAAGTCTCAGGAGACGAAACTACTCGCGCCACCCTCATCTACGGCGGTGACCGGTCTTTCAAGCGTTCTGGGGTGCTCGTGTACTCGTGGCTTACACTTTGACAACATGAAAGACCATCGAGTGCCGCTGGCAGCTCGACAGCCACGAGATTCGCAACCAAGCCCTGATCGACCTCCCGGAGAGCCTCACTCACTCACCTGCAGCTATCCCCCATCGCGCCTGTCCAACACCACCTGATACGGGCTGTCGACACCGTGCCGGAGATCAACCACCCCACAAATAGAACGAGATAGGACCGCTCATCCGAGACGGTCTACCTCCGATTATGCCCACCGCTGGCTCCCCGGGTTGGTGTCCCAGAGCGTACTTTTGTGGGATCAGTCAAGAGTTGAAATGAAACGGGTCGCCAGGGGACATACCAGGATTGCCCTCGTCACCCGCTGACACTGCCCTATCGACCTCCACTCCCCAGCAACTCCATGGCGAGCCGCTCACCTGGGTATCGGCATCCTCTACCAAGGTAAGTCTGTGATCTTCAAGACCGAGAATACGCAGCATCACCCCTCTCAGCGTCCCCGCGGAACGAAAGATGCCGGACTCTTGATGCTACGTATGTTCGTATCATTTGACCCCATGGGAGATATGTGGCGTGTTAGCTCAATGTCAAAAGTGGACCGTTTCTCACGGAAGTCATGATGAAACTGCCGCAAAAGCCTCAATCTGCTGCCTCACAGGGTCATATGATACTATCGTAGCAGGACCATGCGCCTTGTCTCACACTGATGGCGGGTCTCCAGATGACAGAAGTAGACCCCACTCGCCGCCTCAAGCCCTCGCTCGTCCCGCCCATCCCACGTCACTCGGTGACTACCAGCCGAGACCGCTCCGGAAGCCAACTCCCGCACCAGCGCCCCCCGAACGTCGTAAATCGCCAACGTGACCGGCTGCTGATCAGGCAGCGCATACGTAATCGCTGTCCTCGTCCGGAACGGGTTGGGATAGTTCTGGGCCAAGTACTGGCACTCCGGACGAGGGATCTCACCATGATCTTCACTGACCTGGACCAACCCATCGGCATCTGTCTTGATAAGGTACACGTCGCTCTCACCAGTGCCGAACGAGGTGGCCTCTCCTGAGATGACATATCCCCCGTCGCTCGTCTGCTCGACTGCGTAGCCCGCCTCATATAGACTGTCGCCGTACGTGCGCGTCCAGACCGTGTCCCCCGCACCGTCAGTCCTGATCAGGTACAGCTCGCCGCCTTCACCGAACGAGTTCGTCCTCCCTACGATGACATACCCCCCACCATCCGTCTCCGCAACCGATGAGCCTGTTTCCCAACCAGACCCGCCGTACGTCCGTGTCCAGACCGTGTCCCCCGCACCGTCAGTCTTGATCAGATAGACGTCGGCCTGGCCAGAACCGAACGAATATGTATAGCCCGCGATCACATACCCCCCATCGCTCGTCTGTTCAACAGAATATCCTACATCATGTTCTGGACCGCCGTACGTCCGCGTCCAGACCGTGTCCCCCTGATCGTCCGTCTTGATCAAATAGACGTCGTCAAGGCCAGAACCGAACGAATGCGTATGCCCCGCGACGATGTACCCGCCATCCATCGTCTGCTCGACAGAATGGCCCTCGTCTTCGAGGGACCCGCCATACGTGCACGCCCACATCGTATCCCCCCCGCTGTCAGTCTTAATGAGATACACGTCGTTGTTGCCAGCCCCGAACGAATGCGTGTATCCTGCAACTACATACCCTCCGTCCAACGTCTGCTCGACAGAATGGCCCTCTTCATGCTCCTGCGCGCCATAGGTGCGCACCCAGACCGCGTTCCCCACGCCATCTGTCTTGATGAGATACACATCACGCGCCCCAGCACCGAACGAACTTGTCCATCCCGCAATGATATACCCCCCGTCGCCCGTCTGATCAACCGAATAGCCTAGCTCGCCGTCGGGCCCACCATAGGGGCGCACCCACATCGTGTCGCCGGCCTCGTCTGTCTTGATCAGAATTGCGTCGTCCCAGCCCGTACCGTACAACCCGGTCCATCCCGCGACGATATATCCTCCATCACTCGTCTGCTGGACCGAATAGCCCTCATCTCCCGAGGTGCCGCCGTAAGTGCGCTCGAACGTGATCTGCGCACCCGCGGTGAGCGGAATCAGCAATGCAAGCAGAACGGTCATCGTTCTCATCTTTCTCCTCCCTCTGTTGCGTATCCTGATTGCGTCCGACCAGAGCATCACAACGATGTACTCTCATCTCGGCGCGCTCGGCGACCTCGACATGCAGGAGCAAACTTCGCCATCCTATCAATCAGGACCACCCATGAGTGAAGAAGTCCTCGCTCCTCCGTCACCGCAAGAGTACACGACCTGTATGGAGTTGTCCAGACCATTCAACAAGACCTTCCAAATCGTCGCCACATGCTCTCTGGCCTCCGGATGCCGGAAATCGCCTTCTCTACCCACGAGTCGACCGTCAATCAACGCATCAGTCCCACATCGCTAGACATTCGCCTGGCGACACCATGCCGAAGATCAACCGTCCTACCAACAGAACGAGGTAGAACCGCTCGTCCGAAACGGCCTACCTCCGATTATGCCAAACGCTGGCTCCTCGGGCAGGACTCGAACCTGCAACCTAGTGGTTAACAGCCACCCGCTCTGCCGATTGAGCTACCGAGGAGCGCGATCTGTATTGTTGTTGCGCTATCTTGTGTCGAATGAGGCGCAGAATGAAAGGAGCGGCGAACCTGCTGCCCTCGCCCGCTCCCGAGGCGCACGTGGAATATAACAACCGCGGAGCCGCCGTGTCAAGCGATTTGTCCCGGTACGCTATCCAGGAGGGGCACTTCCAACACTGGGAAGAGCGCGGCTCTCAAACGCCTCGCGAACAACCGACCGGCTGAAGTACCACAGGCCCACGCCGAAGAAGACCACGACTGCGATCCACCTCAGGAGCTGGTACGCAATCCCGCCGATCGTGCCCAACATAACGGCCGGACTCCCCAGCGGTTCGTACATCTTCCGCATCAGCACAATGTTCGGTGGAAGGCTGAAGGTCACCAGTGCGATCTTCATGACAGCGACTATGAAGAAGAGGATGCGGCCCCAGCCGGCACGGGCGAGGAGGCCGATGCCGGATATGAGGAGGGCAAGCGACCCCAGTGTCCCGACCACGTTCGTAGAGAGCAGGTATCCGCCCGCCATGGGCCAGGCCGAGAAGATGCGATGCAGGTGAGGGAAATGACCCCGCACGAAGAAGGGTCCCCCGTACAGTCCAGACAAGATTAACGGAGCGAAGAGGATCCCGAGCGCCCCGAGAACGATGCAGACGACCCCGAAGATCGTAATTCCCGGGAGTTGTTTCATGACGCACCTCCAGGGCTATGTTGCGCGCGGTCCAGCCCTGCTCTGCGCAGGACTCGCCGTCAGTCGGCGTACAACTCAGTGTCGGTCGGCGCAGGATTCAACGCCAGTCGACGTACAACTCAGTGTCCGTCGGCGCAGGATTCAACGTTCGTCGCGACTCAGCGCTGCGCGCCACTCAGTGCCGCACATGGGTCAGTGCCGCACATGGGTCAGTGCCGTACGCGGGTCAGTGCCGCACGCGGGTCAGCGCCGCACATGGGTCAACGCACGACGGCGAGTCTCTTCACGGAATCGGCGTAACCGGTCGAGAGGATGACGAAATAAACCCCGCTGGCGACTGTTTTGCCGGATGAGCTCGTGCCGTCCCAGCGGAGTGCCTCGTCCTCCACGTACTCGCCCGCCAGCTTCCGGCTTCCTCCCAGTTCCCCATCGGAGAACTCCTTCACCAGTTCGCCCGAGATGCTGTAGATGCGGAGAGAGATCTCTGTCTCGTGAAGGAGACGGAAGGGAATGATAAGTTCCTGATGTTCCCCGGGCAGGAACGGATTGGGGTAGAGATCGAGAAGAGCCTCCTCCTCACGCACCTGCACGGCTCCATAGTAGTTCATCGCCGCCCACGCATCGGGAATCCCGTAACCCATGGTGTCGTTCCCGGCTACGCCGACGCTGTCCATGATCGCTTCGCGCAGCTCCATAGCCGAGCGTGTTGGATTGGCCTCGAGCACGAGCGCTGCCAGCCCAGCGACGAGGGCCGTGGCCACTGATGTCCCGGCCGTGCCATCGACAGAATCCTCGTAAGAAGAAACATATATGTCGGTCTCAGCCGCCCACGCCAGATAGGGTCCGACGACCTCGGGCTTAATGCGGCCATCAGCAGTGGGACCCGTCAGGCTTTCATCATGCCAGGTATTGTCCACATTCACGCCGCCAACGGTCAAGATGCTGTCCGCATCTGCAGGTGCATTGATGAAGTCCTGAGAGAACCCGCCCACATTCCCCATGGCGTTGGCGACGAGGATCCCCCGGCTCGCTGCGATATCGGCCGCGATAGTAGTGAGCGCAGTGTTGCCGTCCATGTCTGAAAACGTGTAATCGGGCCCGTCGTCGAATTCCTGGTATCCGAGAGAACTCGAGATGATATCGGCGCCCAGGCTATCGGCCCTTTCCGACGCCGTCACCCAGTTGTCCTCTTCGTAGATATGATCGGGAGGATCGAGTATCTCCGTGGCGTACAGCAGATAATCGGCGGCAAAGGCCGGGCCGATGAGCTGGGCGGAGCGGAATCCAGCGATCAGGGAGAGCATCCTCGTCCCGTGGTCGGTCTGGGTGCGCCCCAGGGTGTCGGTGTCGGGATTGTAGCGCGTATCTCCATCTCCGTAGATGAAGTCCCATTCATCGATGATCTGCCCATACTGATCGAGATGGCGGAGCGACTTGTGGCGCCGTTCGTACCCGGTATCGAGCATGGCGATGAGCACGCCCGAGCCGAAGTACCCTGCCTCGTGTGCACCATCGACGTTGATCTGCTCGATCTGCCGGCTCGACAGACCGTAGTCGAACGTCTGCGGTCCAAGGACCTGGCCTGGCCCGAGGTACATCGGGAGCGAAGGCGCCACCTGCGAGGGAACACCCTCGCGGCCTTCTCCTACCTCCAGCGCCTCCACCGCCGGCTCTCTCCACCGATACGTCCTCACGATATCTATCTCTCTAACGAACAAAAGATCCAGAATCGCATCAACGTCTCTGGGCGTAACGGTGACGCTCACCGCGTTGAGCCACCGCGACACGGAGCGCAGCTCACCACCAGCCGCGGTCACCGCCTCGACATAGGGACCATACACAGGGATGTCGTACTCATCAACGATCCGCTCCGCTGGACGCGATCGCAGTCTCCTCTCCCTGGCTCGCTCCGTCAGCCCGCGCTCGGCCCTCTCCAGTGCAGCGCGGCGCTCCTCCTCATCCGCCATTCCCTTATCAGTAAAGAAGACCCAGAGCTTCGCCCGCTCGTCCTCTTCAAGGGAATTTAGATAGAAGTCGGCCCGCGCCGTCACCTTCGGCGAATTGGTGATGCTCGTTGGACCCGAGGAGCTGGAAGCGGTCGGATTCAGATCCGGGCGGGAGGCGGACGCGACGACCCAGACCGCGACGAGCACAAACAACGAGGCGACTGCTGCAGCCCGATTCAACCTCTCCATCTCTCTGCGACCCCCTGATGTGACTCACAATCGTGTTATGCGCTCGCGTCTTATGCGCTCCAGGCAATGAACCCTTCATCGATTCTGGCAACAGAATATCCTGACCGCGTCACATAGACCCCGAACGTCGCATTCCAATCGGAGACGATCGCGGCTGAGCGAACATGGTGAGCACTACCTCCCGGCAGCCAGAGCGCGAGGTCGCGCACCAGGCCCCAGAAGGATGTATGTTCTTCGTCGAGCTCATGACTCCACGTGCCGGTTTCCGGTTTCGCAGCAGCATCGGCAATGCTCCCGCCTCTCGTTCGCAGCGAGTCGCTCCCGTACTGCCCGGCTACGCGCACTGTCCGGTGGCATGCACGGAGCCCCAATATGCGGGACCACGCGTGCCATTCGAGCACGATCCCCTCAACCATCCACGCATCCCCCTTCAGCCCGAACGTCTGTCTCTCCTGCACGGCCTCTTCGGTCACCGGCGTGTAGGAGAGCATCATATCGAAGTGCGGGTCTATGCTCGGGTGACATTCGACGATGGCGACGAGTCGTGCCGAGTCGATCGGCTGATAGCCAGAAAGAGACGAGGCGAGCCAGTAGGCGCCAAAACTGGCCACGCTCGATGCGAGGGCGGCGAGGAGCAGAATGATGCTGCCGAAGACAGAGCCGGGGCCGCCACGATGAGAACGGGCCGGCTCCCTGCCGACCCTGAAGAGCACGAACATCCAGAGGACGATGGCGATGGTCCCGAAGCCCGCCCCGGAAAGTACGAGCCTGTTGAGCACACCCGACATCCATCACCCTCACGCGTGCTAAGCTCTGGGCTCCCACGAGCAGGCCCCCCGGACCGTGGATTCCCAGAGCTACCTCACCTGCAACGAGCCAGTGCTGGCCGGTGGACCGGCCGCCCCGCTGCCGGCCGATCAGGAGCCGCTCAATGATGCCAGAGCAGTCTTTACCTCCTCGGGCAGCCGCACCAGCTTTCCACACTCATCCACACAACCGTGCACAGTATGCCCGGTGGCGATCAGTACGGTATCGCCATTGCGTACGATCTCGTATTCGAACGTTATGCTGGCCTTGCCTACCTCGAGGACGGACGTTCGTATCCTCAACAGATCATCGTACCGTACTGATGTTCGATATTTGCAGTAGACCTCGACAACAGGAAGAAAAAACGATCGGCGTTCCAGCTCAGCATAGGTCAATCCGAGCCTGCGGAAGAACTCAGTTCGGCCGACCTCAAACCACTCGAGATAGCGGCCGTAGTAGCCCACGCCCATCTTGTCAGTATCGCCGTATCTGACTCTGATCTCGGCCTCTACCGCTATCCCCAGGCCCCTCGAGGAGTCCTCAGTTGTCGATCCCTTTCGCCTCGATACTCTCCCCCGGCTGCCGTGCACGGTTCCTTTCTTCACATTCCCTCCCGGTTCTTAGACGAGCGCCCGAACCCTCTCAGGAACCGCTTCACAGCGCCCGATCGCTCACGATCGGCGCGAACCTCTCTCCGTTCTGGCTCCCTCTGCGCCGGACTTTTCGGCTGAACGGTCTCCTTCCTCTCCGCTGCCGGACGAGGAGGACCCACGTGAGCAGCCGCCTCCTGAGCGGGGACGATTCTGAGGAGGCCGGACGTGAGGAGCCGGTAGATGATACGCGATGCCTGGAATTCCGAGAACGCGCTCCCCTCCGCAAGCGACCGCACTGACCGAACCCCATCGACGAGCGAGAGCACTTTCCACTCGTCAGGCTCGAGCTTTATGCTCTCCACACCCTCACTCGGTTCATCGATGAACGCAACAACCGTATCGAGCGAGGGAATGACTGCCTCGATCTTTCGCCACTCATCGACTTGGCGAGCAGCCTCCAGAATGACATGTTGAATGGAGAGATGCACCGTCTGTTGGTCAGTCGTGTCCGATGTATCGAATGAGAAATGACCTTCGCGCCACTGAACGATCCTGAGCATCGCGTCATCGCCAACGAGGTCCCCGGCGACCGCGTGGGTAGCCGTTCCATCGTCGAAATAGATGACGCCTTCGCCGCGCTCGCCCTGAATGCGCAGCGCACCCTCCTTCTGCCCGAACCCGATGAGCTGCAGCACATCGCTCAGATCGAAGTGTCTGAGATCTCCTTCCAGCTCGTAGGTGGCCGCCTCGTCATCCATCTCGGCAACTCCTCTTGCGGCGAGAGGCATGAGACGTGTGGCATGGCCGCGCAGGCCGATCCCTTCGGCACCTGGCTCGATCGATCCGGACGGATCGACCTCGCTATGGTCTCCCCCCGTCGAATTCCCCCATCTTCGCGTACTTGCTGATCCGCCTCTGGATCAGCTCCTCGCTCGGCAGCGGCTCGACCTCGGAGAGATGGCGCATCACCGCCTCTTTCACGTACCGGCTCGCCAACTCAGGATCGCGGTGCGCTCCGCCCACCGGCTCGCGAACGATCTCGTCGATCACACCGAATTCTGCCAGATCCTCTGCCGTGAGCTTGAGGGCCTCCGCGGCCTGCGGTGCCTTGGCGCTGTCGCGCCAGAGGATCGAAGCACACCCCTCGGGCGAGATCACCGAATAGATCGCCTGCTCGAGCATCAGCACCCGATCTCCCACCCCCATGGCCAGGGCTCCTCCGCTGCCCCCCTCACCAGTTATGACCACTATGATCGGAACGGGCAACAGGGCCATCTCTCTCAGATTGAGGGCGATGGCCTCTGACTGCCCACGTTCCTCGGCGCCCTTCCCCGGATAAGCACCCGGTGTGTCGATCAGAGTGACAACGGGCTTCCTGAACTTGGCCGCCAGCTGCATGAACCGAAGGGCCTTACGGTATCCCTCGGGGTGAGGCATACCGAAGTTCCGCTCCAGTTTCTCCTTGGTGGTCCGCCCCTTCTGGTGGCCGACGAGCACAATCGATTTCCCATCGATCGTCGCCAGTCCCCCGACGATCGCCTTATCCTCGCGGAATAGACGATCCCCGTGCAACTCGATGAAACTGCTCGTCATGTGCTTGACGAAGTCGAGCGTGAACGGCCGCGCCGGATGGCGCGCCAGTTGCACACGCTGCCAGCGGTTCAGGTTCGAGTATATCTCCCTCTTAAGCCGCTCGGCCTTCCTCTGGAGGTGCGCGATCTCGTCGCTCACTTCCAGGCGTTCACCCCGGGCGAGCGAGCGCAACTCATCGATCTTGCGCTCGAGCTCCACGACCGGCCGCTCGAATTC
>LJUI01000155.1 GCA_001303705.1 candidate division TA06 bacterium SM23_40 | reverse complement strand
TTCCATCTCTAGGAGATCAGTTTCGGATGCAGGATTGCGATCGGAAGCACCATCTCCTCGAGAGAGATCCCACCATGCTGAAACGTATCCCGATATTGGCGCCTATACTCATGGTAGTGAGTTGGGTAGACGAAGTAGTAATCCTCTTTGGCTATCACATAGCGCTTGGTTGCGCTCTCGCGCGGCAACTTGTACTCCTGAGGATTACGGATATAGAGCGCGTGACGTTGATCACACCGTAGATTGTGACCGAACTTGTAGCGCAGATTCCTGGATATCTCTCTCCCCCCAAAGACCTTCGTGGCTCTTCGCCCACAGATGCTCCCGTGGTCTGTGGTGAGCACCACGGTGCAGGGCCTGTGCGCGAGCACCTTCAGCACTTCGAAAAGAACAGAATGCTGGAACCATGTCCTCGTCAAGCTGCGGAATCCGCTCTCATCGGGAGCGATCTCCTGGAGGACTTCTGACTCTGATCGAGCGTGCGCCAGGATGTCCATGAAGTTCACGACGATGACCGTTAGCGGCTGACTGAACAACACATCCATTCGCTTTCGCATCGCCTGGACATCGTCCGCACTCAGTATCTTGATATACCTGTGGATCTGAGAGGACCTCGGACGCAGGCGCGCCAGATGCGCCTCGAGTAGCTCGTTCTCGAATCGATTCTTGCTTCCCTCCTCGTGCTGCTCGATCCAATACTGAGGGAATGCCCGTGCGATCTCGGAGGGAAATAGTCCGCTGAATATCCCGTTTCGCGCGTACGGAGTGGCCGTGGGCAGAATCGAGTAATAGAAACCCTTCGTTAAGTCATAGTAGTCGCGGATAAGCGGCTCAATGGCGAGCCACTGATCGAGCCGCATGCAATCCAAAACGACGAAGATCACCTGCTCGGACCGCTCCAACTCCGGGAGAATACGATCTCGGATCAGCTGAACGGAGAGCAACGGAGCATCTCCGCCTTCGATCCAATCCCGGTAGCGATCTGTGACGAAGCGCCCGAACGAGGCATTCGCTTCCTGCCTCGCCTCCTCCTGGAGCGACTGAATCCCCATGTCTCTGAACCGCTCGAGGCGGATATCCCAGTCCGAGAGTTTCTGATGGATCTCGACCCACCCCCGCCAATCCACGGCAGGGGATCTCTTGAGCCGGTTCATCTCAGCGACATAGACCTCTCCCAGTTGCTTCTCCTGAATATCCTGTGCGTCGAGGATCCGCTTGCAGACAGAGATGATCTGGTGCGGATTGAGGGGCTTCACGAGGTAGTCATCGACCTGCCTTACGATCGCATGATCCATCAACTCCTCGGCCTCTGACTTCGTCACCATGACGACAGGGACGTTCGAGTCGATCTCCTTTATTTCGACGAGTGTCGACAGGCCGTCACGCCCCGGCATCATCTGATCGAGCAGGACGAGATCGAAGTTGTGTTCCTTGAGCATGCTGACCGCATCGTCACCGTTGCTGACCGGTGTGACGCGGTATTGCCGTTGCTCAAGAAATATGATGTGCGAGCGCAGAAGCTCTATCTCATCATCAACCCAGAGAATTTCTCGTTGCTCTTTCATCGGCAGTCCGACATCGGTTGCTAATCAGCTAAGCACGGGCAAATCGATGGCGAACGTCGACCCGCGTCCAAGCCTCGTCTCCTGCAGGTAGATTCGCCCTCCGTGATACTGCTCCACGATTCGCTTCGCCAGGGGCAGACCGAGCCCCCATCCGCTGTGCTTTGTGCTGTACCCCGGCAAGAAAACGCGGCGACTCTCCTCGTGGGACATACCCCTCCCACTGTCCCGGATCAGAATCCGGACATGATCTCCATCACGCCGTGCGGAGACCCATATCGTCCCTTTTCGGCCTGCGATCGCATCGAGTGAATTCTTGATCACATTCTCCAGGGCCCAGCTCAGCAACTCACCGTCGACGCAGACTTCCGGCAACTCAGTGTAATTCTCGACGATCGATATCTCCTTCCCCAGACGAGGGAGTCGCTGTCCGAAGTATTCGACCGTTTTGTGGAGAATCGTCTCCAGATTTTCCCACTCCGGCTTGGGGGGGCTTCCGATCTTTGAGAAGCGCGTCACGATCCGTTGCATTCTCTCGACATCGCTGGCCATCTGTTGAGTGACCCGCTCAATACTCTCCGCTTCCGGCCTCCCGAGATCGAACGCACGAGTCTTTTCCTTCACCAGCTCCAGCCAGCCGAGCAGGGCGCTGAGAGGGGTGCTGAGCTGATGAGCCGTCTCCTTGGCCAGGCCGACCCAGATCGAGTTCTCCTCTCCACGCCGGATAGTCAGAAACCCGATGAACCCGATGACGATGAAGAGCGTGACGAGCAGAATCTGCAGCCAGGGGACCCAGGAGAGCTCCCGTACGATCGGAGAGACCCCGTAGTGCAGGTATCCTGTTATCGTCGAATCAGGCGCGTACAGGGGAATTGGCTCGCGTTCTCTGTCGAGCCGGGCGACGATCTCCATCAGCTCCGCCACCGCCCCCGACGGAGGCACGTTAGGATCGACCCTCTCCAGCTCTTCATTATCCACGGCGCGCGGATCGATTGCAACGTTTCGCCACGCGCGGGGCACACCGTTCATATCTGTGAAGATGACCGGGAAATCGATGCGGCGGACGAGCGGAAGGTAGACGTCAGGAGTTGCACTCTCAGCCGCGGAAAAGCTGAGATCTGCAGCCACCCTGGCGAAGACCATACTCGTCGTCTGCTGAGCATGCTCGAGCCGTCTCGCCAGGCGGTTCGTGTAGAGAAGCGAGGCCGCAGCCAGTATGACCGCACCGAGAAACAGGTAACCCTTGAGCAGGCGCGGGGTGCCCAAGAGTCCGAGGCCGCGTCTCCCTCCCAAGCGCCCGATACGCCTCACCCTTTTCCCCCATCAGTGTAAAGAAAGCTTATTCCGACCTCCCTGAACTCCTTGGCCCGGTACAATGCCTTGTCCACCTTATCGATCAGAAGGTCGGCACTCTCCGCATCATCCGGATAGACGGCGATGCCGATGCTCACGCCGATCTCCCCTGCCGACGGCCCGAGACCTGCCTGCAGTCCCCAGCTCCCGACACGGAGACGGATGCGTTCAGCGATGGACAGAGCTTCATCTCGATCGGTCTCGGGAAGTATGATCATGAATTCATCGCCGCCATATCTCGTCACGACATCCATCTGTCTGACGTTTTCCTGCAACAACAAGGCCATATCGCGCAGGACTTCGTCACCGCGGAGATGTCCAAAGGTATCGTTGTATGTCTTGAAGTTATCGATATCGGCCATCATCAGACAGAGCCGCTGACCGCGTCGTTCGGCACGTTCGACCTCATCCGCGAGCCGCTCCTGGAGATACCGGTAATTATAGAGACCCGTCATCGCATCAGTGACAGCGAGCCTCTCCGTCTGCTCATATAGCTTCGCGTTCTCGATGGCGACTGAGATGTGAGTGGAAAGAGCTCCGAGCAGACTGAGATCGTATTCACGCAGCGAATGAATGCCTTCCCTTTCGACATCGAGCACCCCGATGATTCCGCTCTTTGTGAGGAGCGGCACCGCAATCTCCGACTTCGGCCCCGATTTATCCCCCACGTACCGTGGCTCTCTCCGAGTATCGGGGATGAGTTGAGCTTGTCCCGTATGCGCGACCCACCCCGTCACTCCATCCTTTCCGACCCTGAGGCGCAGATCGGCGAGGTCTGTCTCCTCGTATCCCTTCGAGGCGGCGACATAGAGCTCATCCCTCTCTGCGTCGACAAGCAGCAATGCCACGTTGAGGTAGGCGAACTTCCGGTGGATGATCTCAACCACCTCCTCGAGGAGCTCCTCCAGATGCCGGATCATCCCGATCGCACTCGATATCTCAGACACACCTGAGAGTCCTGAGAGCATACGGCTCGCATCTTCGTACATTTTCGCATTCTCGATCGCCAGAGTTGCAGAGCTGGCGAATGCTTCCAGGGATCGTACTCTCTCCTCGCTCGGGATCTGACCGTCGATCGGACTATCGACTGACATGATCCCGAGCAGCCGGCCGTCCTTCGAACGCAGAGGAACGACGAATATATTCCCTGGATGCCATCTGCCCTCTTCGTGAGATTCGGGGGCGACATCATCGACCGGGCCTGCGTACCCATATCGCTCGATATATCGACGGATCTGAGCGCGCTCGGCGTCCGTGTGAGTGATCAGATAGGAGTTCGAGATCCGGAACTCCTCCCGTAGCAACGTGTGCAGGTCCTCTACAGGCACCGTGACGCGCCGTATGTCTTCAAACTCTTCCCCGGCCACGCCGGCAGCCGCCTTGCGCTCCAGGCGCATACTCACGTCGTCGAGCAGACTGAGCAGTACGCGCTTGAAACCGAGACTTTGCCGCACGCCCTCTACGACTATGCCCAGAATCTCATCGAGTCGGATCGTCGATTGGATGGCGACGCTGAGGTTGTGGAGAACAGAGAGCTCGATATTCGCCCGCTTCTGCTCTTTAATCGACTCATCGAGACGCCGAACTGTGTCCTCCAGCTCGCTCTCCCGTTCTCGCACCTCATCGAAGAGTCTGACGTGCTCTGTTGCGGCGGCGGCATGCCTCGACAGCGACCGCAGAAGATCGAGACAAACATCATCAAACTGAGAACGGCCACATTCCCCAAGGCAAACGATCGCGACGAGACTACCCCGCGTGACAATCGGCATGAACGCGCCCGCAGGTAGCTCCTCGAACGGTATGAGACTCAGCCACGGCTCCGCTGACTCCGTGTCCGGGAAGAAGACGGGCCCGTGAGCATCGAGAGAAGCGAGCATCGCGGGCGATACACCGCCGTGGGGGAACGCCCGGCCCTCACCGATGTCCGCAAACAGAGGCCCCACACTCGAATGAAGCACGAGCTGTTTTCGCTCCTCCTCCCAGACAAGGGCACACGCGCTGCGACACCCTACGATCTGGACCGAAGCAGTCAGAAGGCCAGTCAGTACATCATCGAGCGCATGCGGCGTTTCGACATCCTGACTGAAGTGGTCGAGCACCGCCAGCCCCTCGAGCCGTCGTCCGAGATCGCGGTCGACCCTCACCCTCGTCAGAGCGAGGCGGAGCCAGCGTGCAGCCTGAGTCAGCGCCGCCCGATCGACATGCTCCGCGCGGCCTGGCTCTCGCCAGAACAGATGCAGGGCTCCGAGATGTCCCTCCCCGCTCCCCAGCGGCACAGAGATCATCGCGCGCAACCCGGTAGCGAGAGCTGCCTGCGCAAACTCCATCTCGGTTCCTGCCAGCCTCGCAAGCCTCTCGATGTCGATCAGACAGGCCGCAGGCCGCGCACCCAGGAAACCGGCCGACGCACCCTCCTCGCCGAGCGGGAAGCTGGCTATCTCCCGACTCTCTGCCCAGAGGCCGTGCACAACTTCATATGAGGCCAGGGAGTTGACCACGTCCTTGACGAGGATGCCTCCTGCGGGAGCAGAGAATACTCCCATCACACTTCTGAGAGCCTCCTCGAGTGCGCGGCTCCAGTCTGTGCATGCGGCCATCACGTCCGCCAGACGGTCGGCCTGCTCTCGCTGCTGCAGGGTCCGCGCAAGGAGCCTCCACGCCTCCTGAGCGATATTCGAACGCTCCACATCCGCAAGAAACCGGGCAGCCTGGGCCCCGAGCATCCTGAGTACACGCTCTTCCCGCCCTGTGAGCCTGCCCAGCCCGCCGGCCGATATGACAAGCAGTCCCCTCGCCCGTGCATCGTCCCTCAACGGCACAACGACTCCCTGCCCCCCCCCGGCCAGGCCGGCATCGACGACGGCGGGCACGCGATGCCCGAGATCCCCGGCCACGATCTCTCCCTCCTGAAGAAGAGCCTCGACAGAGGAGGGGGCAAGAG
>LJUI01000154.1 GCA_001303705.1 candidate division TA06 bacterium SM23_40 | reverse complement strand
CTATGGAGCAGCCGAGGAATGAGGCCGCTCGCCTCCCCGATGCTCGTCACATCGATGCGGGCGACATCGTCGCGATTGGGAATGGCCAGATAGAGAGTGAAGCCCGCACCGTTGGGCAGTTGAATGAGCCGGGCTTCGCCGCCAACGGATATACCCAACGTCTGCGCCACTCGCACCTCAATCTCGTTCCACTCCGCCTCACCGATCGATACGACAGGAGCGCCGCCGCCCTGCCATAGAGGTGAAGCCATGAGCGATCCCGAGTATGGATTGAACAGGAGGAACCCGACTATGACCGCGTCACGGACCATGGGAACGCTCCAGCAGAGCGGTCCGTCTTCTCCGAAGATAAGCCGCGGCCTTCCTGCCTCTGTACCGGTATATAACTGGAGCATCTCACGTTGGCCGAGGCCGGCCTGGTTGACTGAGATCTGCTCCTCGGCTCCGGAAATAGTATTCGCGATCTGGATCTCCGCCGCCCTGGACACGAAGGCAGAGCTCTTCGTCCCCTCTGTGAGCTCCTGTACAGGGAGTATCTCGCTTGGATAGGGCGCTGCTGCCGACAGTCCGGTTGCGGCAAGAGCGAGGATCAGCACGGACGCAAGACAGGACACGGTAACCGCTCTTCTCATCATGGTTCTCGCCTTCTCCTTATGCTGCAGAAGCCGATCGGACACTTCTGGCGTACTGTTGAAGGTCACGGTGCGGACCCGGCTCGGCACCCGGAGAGCCGAATCCTGCACCCGCGCGGCACCTCGCCGCACCTCGCCGCACTACTCGATCATCTATCGCCGAGCATCCGTTCCGGATGCTCCACCCAATGCCAATGCCGGGGCGCCGCCCGCGTGCGCGGCCACCACCCCGGCATCGCCGACAGTAGCATATCACCACTTCACGAGATTGTCAAGGGAAAATGCGCAGACCGCTCTCTTCTTCCAACATCCCGGCGACGGAAATGGTTCCGCGACCCGCCCCCGTGGGGCAGCAACCCCCGGCCGCGCCGCACTGCCCGGCGGGAACGCCCCCCCACCAACGGCCCCACCCCAAAAAGCCGCCGCCAGCGCATGTGCCGGCGGCGGCTCGGTTCAACACTCGCCTACGGTGTCACGATGAAGATAAACTCGTCGTCGTCGTCCACCTGCATCGGATAGATTCCCACGCAGCCCACATACCGGTAGAAGCCGAGCGGTGCGACGTTAGGAACGAAGTGGTTCAGTTCCCTCGATACCTGTTGATAGGGCTGGAGCGTGACGCTCTTCGGACCGGCCACCGGATTCCCGGGATAGGGGTTCCCGTTGGGCAGATAGACATCGGTCCACGCAGAGAAGCTCTGCGGCTGATCGCTGAAATTCTCGACTGTCGCCGTCAGGGAGAGCGTGCCTCCCCGTGGGACGACAGTACTGTGCGGCGAGACCGTTATCCTGATGTCCTTCCCGCCCACGAAGTAGAAGTCAGGAGGCGTGTGGAACTGGGTGTATGCCGCCTGGCTCGTCATGCCGCGGCCGATCTGACCCCAGCCCGTCCCCCAGCTGTTCTGAAGGTAGAGGATCGGAGGATTGTAATCGTTATCATAGCCGTAGATCATGTACGCATGACCCCCGGCGATAGGGCAGGGGCATGTGGGATAGCAGACACAGCCATTGGAGCCGATACCCATCCAGCAGGGACTACAGATCGCCCCGCCCCCCAACACCGGTCCGTGATGATAGACCGCATCGGTTATCTCCTCCACCGTCATCACCTCACCATAGCTCTGCAGCTTGAAGTCGTCTCCGCAGGGGCCGGTGACGTTCCAGCACTGATCCGTACAGGCCTCCCGTCCACCGTTAGTGCACCCCGCATGCTGAGGGCCGGCGTACCCGTAGTTGGGATAGGGCTGGCACGCCTCGGTGCAGGTCCCTTCCCCCACAAGTACCGCTGCCGCGTCGGCTGGATTGGCCCCCCCGCACTGATGGCAGTACGGGTTGTTGCTCATCATGTCGCCATCGGTAACG
Source organism: candidate division TA06 bacterium SM23_40 (assembly GCA_001303705.1). Classification (GTDB taxonomy): domain Bacteria; phylum LJUI01; class LJUI01; order SM1-40; family SM1-40; genus SM1-40. The sequence continues at coordinate 3,870 of LJUI01000154.1, read as the reverse complement.
AGGTTATTGGTACAGGTCCCCTGTCCGCAGCTGTTGTTGATGCAGAATCCATACACGTCACAGTCCATGTCGTACACGTACCCTTCGGGCCAGGTGCGGGTCCGGTCGTACATGTACTCGCGGCTCAGGTTGATGACGATACAGTCATAACATGTCCCGTAGTAGTTCTTGTCGCACTCACAAGTGTACTCGCCCGAATTCCCCGTGCCATCGTAGCAAATGGCTCCACACTCCCACCATTCGCGGGTCGACGTTGCGGCGTGGCCTGTACAGGCCCCGTAGGCACATTGATCAATGACCCTCGGCATCACCGCGAGCGAGAAGCTTGTTGGAATGGGGAAGTCGAGGCTGTACCCGCTCCCGGACGTTTCCGACGGTGCTGGAGGTTCTCTCCTGATGCACGACGGCGGGATCTGAGTCACAGGCTGATCGACGAGCCGACGAGGGTGAAGCCCGCCTGGTTCGCCGAGGCTCGTCACATCGACGCGGTACACCTCACCGTGCTCGGGAACTGCCAGATAGAGGAGAAACGCGTACCCGTTCACGATCTGGATGAGCCGCGCCTCGCTTCCCACGGATATCCCGAGCGCGCGAGTCACGAGTCTCTCGAGCTCATTCCACTCTTTCTCACTGACTGAGACTGCCGGATCGCCACCGGCCTGCCACATCGGCGTTGCCATCAGCGATGCCGTGTACGGGTTGAACAGCAGGAACCCGACGATCGCCTCATCCCGCACAAGCGGTACGCTCCAGCACATGGGCCCATCCTCGGCGAAGATGAGCCGCGGCATGCCGGCCTCGGTACCGGTATAGAGCCGGAGCATCTCACGATGGGCGATGCTCGATGGCTGATCGGCAAGCTGTTCCTCTGCCATAGAGATGGTGTTGGCGATCTGGATGTCAGCCGCCCTCGACACAGCACTGGCCTCCTTGACTCCCCTGGTCAGTTCTTCGAGAGTGAGTATCTCCGACGGATAGGAGACGCCGGCAGCGAGTTCAGGTACTGTGAGCCCGAGGACCAGAATCGACACGACGCTACTGATGCTGATCACTCTCTTCGCCATGATTTCTGACTCCCTCCTCCTGTACAGAACCAGCTGAGGCAATTCTGCCAGGCTATTCAAGGTTCGCACCACTGCCCCCGATCAGGGCAGCTGGTGAGGACTACCCCGCAGAGGCGTTCACCGTGAACTCGAAATCGTCCCGGTCGATCTCCTCCCCCAGGAGCGTCTCCGCAACGCCCTCATACGTGTACGTGCCGGCGGGCGCCCCCAGCGGGATTACGTGTTGGATCGATCGACTCTTCACTTGATTCGGGCCGAGCACGATCGTGATCGGACCGAGGACAGGATTGCCTGGATACGGATTCCCATTGGGAAGACTGACATCGCCGTATCCTACGAACGTCACGGACGTATCCGCGTGGTTGACCACGGTAGCTGTATAGACGAGCGTCTCACCCGGGGCCAGCTCCACCGACTCTGGCGTCATGGCCACCGATACCGCTGGAGCCTGCGGACGCAGGGTCGGATCACCGAGGAGCGTCATCCCATAGTACCATGACTTCTCCCACATCTCGAACCCGTCCTTGATCTGCGCCTCGAACCAGGCACGGAACGCCTCTCCGATCTCCTTGCCCTCTCCGAGCGGACCATAGAAATCCTGGAATTCGAGCATGCTCCCCGTCTTGGTCGAACCGATCGCTCCCAGTCCCCTGGTCGGGGCGAAAACATACTCCCCGCCCATATATCCGTCCTCAACGTACCGCGCGTTAGAACAGGCAAATAGGTTATAGAAGAGAGCGAGAGGATCTATCGACGGTATTTCGTAGGCATAGAACCAACTCCAGCTCGATCCGTTGTTGTACACGAATCCATGGCCACCCGGCCAGGAGTGTGCGTGAACGGCGATCCACTCATAGTCGTCGTCCAGACGATCGCGATAGTCCCAGGCCGTTGTCTCTTCCGGATCGTAGACGTTGGTCCGGTCGCCATAGGCGAGCCCTACATCGCCTGACCACTGCATGGCCCACGGGTACCAATCGTCGTCAACGTAGACGAGCGCCCGCTCGGCAAGCGTGTTGGCGCCGGTCCTGAATGCGTGAACCTTGCCGAGATAATTGGTGATCAGGTACACCTCATCCCCAAGGGGTGATGCGGTCATCCTCCCGGTCCAGATCTCCGGCTCCATCCCCCCCTCATGGGTGTCGAAGATGCCGTCAGGGCCGGGAACCATCTGCTGACTCTGGGGGTCATAGTGCAGCTCGTCAGCCCACTCACCGTCGAGGTCCATGTAGAAGAGATCGATGGGAAACTCCTCGTAATCATCACGAAGGTCGTCTCCCTCGAACTCATCGATCATCTGGAACCAGGGCACAGGAAGGTCGCCGATGAGCACGACTCCCTCTAGTCCTGCTGCATGGCGGTCCGCAAGATATTGTCTCAGCTCTTCGCACGCCGGTATCGTCTGAGCGGCAGACGCCGTATCGACGGTCACGACATATCCCCAGGACTCGAGCTCCGCAACGTACTGGCCCAACGCGGCCTCGATGTCATCGTACAGCTCGCTGTTCACGATGACGTCCACATCGGGAGCAGCCCTGACCGCGGAATGATAGACCCGGCCGAGCGAGAAGTCTCTCGGCCACGGACGGGCCGCCCTCCATTCCTCGAACGAGAGGGGGACCTCGCCATGTGGAGATTCCCATCGTGTCACAGGGATGGCACCTGCATCGCACACACCGTTGTCGGCCTCCTCAGCCGCCACGCTCGAACCGATAAGCAGTACAAGGGGCAGCACAATCCATCGTCGACCCATCAGTCTCTCCTCTCTACTCGCAAAATCTGTGTCTCTGCAACAGGATCGGACTTCGAAACACCCTCCTGACTATCACAGACCTCCTCTCACAGCAGAACTCTGAACTTGTCCTGTAAGGCGACCCTGAATCCTCTTGTGCCTCAATCCTGAATCCGTCTTATGGCACGACGCGAACTCGTCCTATGGCACAACCCCGATCTCGTCTTATGGCACGACCCTGAAGTGGAAGAAGTCCTGATCGAGCAGGTCGGCAGGCGGATTCCCCACTTTCACCCGAAGCAGATACTCACCGAGCGGCGCAATGGCCGGCACCGTGCGTGTCAGGTACTCCGACCGGCTCCCGCCAGGAGCAAGCGTCACCGGCACAGGACCAAGGAGCGGATTGCCGCTGTACGGTGACCCGTTCGGCAGCCACGCATCGATCAGACCGTAGAAGCTCTGCGCTGACGAGCTCAGGTTCTCCACCGTCACCGTGTACCCGAGCGTGCCGCCGCGCGGCACCTCATACGCATCGGGCTCCACCGAGACCGTCACCGCCGGCTGACCGGCGATCAACACATCGTCGATATACCAGCCCTCGGCAGTCACACCCTGGTCCGAGCCAAACCGGAACCGAAGCTGCACAGTCTCGCCAGAATACCCGCTCAGGTCGAAGACCGCCTGGCTCCAGTCATATGAGCCGGAGTAGATCGGCGTCATCTCGGGGAACGGGCCTGTCGTGCCGCGGCTCGTATACGGATACCCGCCCTCGGGCGTGATCTGGGTCCAGTTCAACCCGCCGTCGATCGAGATCTCGACAAGACCGCCGTCATACGCCCTGCCCGGATACATCTGCGATATCTCCGCATCGATCCAGTGCCAGAACGTCAACACCGGATTCTCGGGGAGCGTCAGCTCAGGGGTCATGAGACCGGCATCGAGCAGGTTCGCGTAGTCCCCGGGTCCCGTGTCCCCGCACTTCCAGCTCACTGCACCGCCGGGCGTGTAGTTCCGCTGCGTCGACTGATGCCACTGGTCGACGAACCCGGGGGTCACGATCTCGTGCGTCCAACC
>LJUI01000153.1 GCA_001303705.1 candidate division TA06 bacterium SM23_40 | reverse complement strand
CCCTACCCGGTGTTCGGTCTCACACGTCTATAGCGTTCGGTCCCGCCGATGCACGCACATTGCGAACATGTATCTGGTCTCGCTCGTCCATACCCTTCCCTTCCGCCGATAAGAGCACCCCACAACCCCGTGTCCGGTCTCGTACGTCTAAGGCCCCCGCCACGGATGCAAGCACCTCACAAGCCTGCAGCTGGTCTGACACGTCTATGCCCCCGCTTCCGGTGTGCGCAACCTCCCCTCAAAATAGCCCAGCCGTGTGCTCCCACGACAATCCCTCTTACGGAGCCCCCTACCCTCATCTGCCCTCCACCCCGTGGCAGGCTCCGATGACGCCGCCGCCGAGCACCAGCCGTTCCCGATAGAAGACGACAGACTGTCCGGGGGTGATGGCGCGCTGCGGTTGATCGAAGAGAACCGCGGCACATCTTCTCCCCGTCGGATGCACCCTTGCGCGGGCGCCAGTATGGAGGTAGCGGATCTTGGCCGTCACCTCGATCTCACCGTCCGGCGCGTGCCCGGAGATCCAGTTGACCTGGCCGGCAACGAGTTGATCACAGTACAGGGCTTCCTCATCCCCGACGACGATCGCGTTGTCGTCGGGCCTGATCGCCACGACATAGACCGGCCTGCCCAGCGCCACACCGGTTCCGCTCCGCTGGCCAATCGTATAGTAAGGCAGTCCTCGATGCTCCCCCACCACCTGCCCCGAGAGATCGTAGATCGGGCCGGGACCAATCTGTTCGCTACAGCGGCGGACAACAAAGGATCCGTATCCTCCCTCGGGCACGAAGCATATCTCCTGGCTCTCCGGCTTGTCGGCGACCTTCAACCCGAGCCGTCGCGCATACTCCTTCGTCTCCTCCTTAGTCATCTCCCCGAGAGGGAAGGCAGTCCGGGCCAGTGACTCCTGGGTCATCCCCCACAGGAAGTAGGACTGATCCTTGGCAGGGTCGCGACCCCGGGCGAGCATCCGCCTCTCTGCCTCCATGTCGTGCTCGATCCGGGCATAGTGGCCAGTAGCGAGACGGGCCGCGCCGACGGCCTTCACCTTGTCGAGAAGATGTCTGAACCTCACCCTTGTGTTGCAGTCGACACATGGATTAGGAGTCCTCCCCGAGAGATAGGCCCGGCAGAATGGCTCGATAACCTCGCGCTCGAAGATGTCGCGGAAATCGAAGACATAGTGCCGGATTCCAAGATGGTCTGCGACACGGCGCGCGTCGTGAACGCTCTCAAGGCCGCAGCAGCTCCGCGCCTGCACGCTCTCTCGCTCAGGACAGTACAGCGACATGGTGATCCCGATCACCTCGTGGCCGGCCTCGACAAGACGAGCTGCCGCGACAGAGCTATCGACTCCACCGCTCATCGCGACTGCTATTCTGGAACCTGACTGGCGATCGGCCATATGCTGACTCTCCCTCCGCCCGGCACCTGTGGGCCGCCGCGCGGCGCATGGCTCTCCTACCTGCCCCGCACGTATGAAGATGCCCCCCGAACGTCAGTCCGGAGAGCTTTCCGTTCTACGCTCGGAGGTGTCCTCATCTGGCCCTTGGCGACATGGCACGGAGGCGTTCGACGATGCGCGGCAGGACATCGAGCACGCGATCGACCTCCTCCTCGAGATTATCCTTGCCCAGGCTGAACCTGATAGAGCCCTGGGCGAGCTCAGATCCCAGTCCCATGGCGAGGAGGACGGGCGACGGTTCAGACGATCCGGAGGCGCAGGCCGATCCGCTCGACACGGCGATGCCCTCGTTATCAAGGCTCAGGACGATGGCCTCGCCCTCCACATGCTCGAACGAGACGCTGAGCGTCCCGGGAAGTCGGTCAGTCTGATGGCCATTGAACCGAACGTGTGGAATGCGCTCCCTGCTCCCTGCCGGGAGACGATCGCGCAGGAGCGCAACGCGCCCCTCCCGCTCCCCCAACTCTTCCCGTGCAAGGCGACAGGCTTCGCCGAACCCGACGATGCCCGGCACATTCTCTGTTCCGGCGCGCATCGTGCGCTCCTGCCCTCCGCCGGTGATCAGCGGGGCGATCTCAGTGCCCTTGCGGATGTACAGTGCGCCGACGCCCTTGGGGCCGTGGATCTTGTGGGACGAGATCGAGAGCAGATCGACCTCCAGCTTGCCGACATCTACCGGGATCTTCCCCACTGCCTGCACGGCATCGGTATGCACGGCGATCCCATGTTCGCGCCCGATCTTGACGATCTCGCCCAGCGGCTGGATCGTTCCCACCTCATGGTTGGCGAGCATGACCGAGATGAGCACCGTCTGTTCATTCACGGCCGTCGACAGCTCGTCGAGGGAGACCTTGCCATCTCGATCCACGCTCACGAAGCTCACCCGGTACCCTTCGCGCTCCAGTTGCTCGCTCGTGCGAAGCACGGCCGGGTGCTCGATAGTGGATGTGATGAGATGGAGAGTCTCCTTCTCAGACGCGGCCGTCACACCCCTCAGGGCCCAGTTGTCGCTCTCAGTGCCGCCGCTGGTGAAGTAGATCTCCTCGCTCGATGCGCCGATGAGCGCGGCCACCCGCTCCCGCGCGTCCTCCACGGCCTTACGCGCCGCCTGACCGTACACATGGAGGCTGGAGGCATTGCCGAAATCCTCCTCGAGAAACGGACGCATTGCCTTGAACACGCGAGGATCGACCGGAGTGGTCGCGTTATTGTCGAGATAGATGCGTCTCACCGTTCCCTCTGCGGTCTTCTCATCCCGGTCCGCGGCCACGGTTCAGCTCACGCTACGGCCACGGGTCACCTCATGCTACGGCCACCGCCCGTCTCACGCTGGGGTCACAGGTCAACTGACGCCGCGGTCGCCGCTCATCTCACGCTGGGGTCACCGCCCGTCTCACGCTGGGGTCACAGGTCAGCTGATGCCGCGGCCACTGCTCGCCTCACGCTGTGGTCACCGCTCGTCTCACGCTGCGGCCACCGCCCGTCTTACACCGAAATCTGGGCTCATCTCATTCCGTGAACCCGGCACGCTGCGGTCATCCCTGCTCCCGCTCTCCGCGCACCGCCCATGCCACTCCGCGCCCTCGCGCGTCTCTCACGCTGCGGCCATTCATCTCTACGTATGGGGCCGCCAAGTCTCTATCCTGGTCTGTCTGGTGCGCCGGACTCCGGCGTCCCGTCCGGTCCGGCCGGCTCTTCGGCCGTACCCGGTTCTTCCAACACACCCGGTCCTCCCGCCGTTCCCGGCTCTCCCGCCTTTCCCAGTTCTCGGGGCTCCCCGGGTACTCCGAATTCTCCACTGACTCCCGCCTCTCCCACGCCCGCTCGGCGTCGCGCCTGAGAGCGAGTTGCCAGAACCATGATGAGGAGAACTCCCACGGTGACAGCGGAATCGGCGATATTGAAGACCGGCCACCGGTATCGGCTGATGCCCACGTCAACGAAATCGATCACCGCTCCGAACCGGATGCGATCGATGAGATTGCCGCACGCGCCCGCGGCAATGAGCGCGAGAGCAACGGTCTTCAACAGCTGCCCCCGGGAGAACCGCATGAAATAGAGTACAACGAGCAGGACGAACGATAGTATGATGGGGAGAATGGGAGAGGGACCCCCGAGAGGAATGCCGAAGACTCCCCCGGGGTTTCGGACGTGGGTGAGACGAATAAAGTTGCCCCACACAGGGCAGGAACGATAAAGAGGAAAGGCTCTGGCGATCCAGTACTTGGTGATCTGATCCGCCGCCAACACGAGGCAGAACGTGATGCCGGGAACGAGCAGCCCCCCCTTGGCGCTCCCCCCGGCGTCAGCCTCTCTCATGCTTTTCCTGGCACCGAACGCAGAATCGCGCGTAAGGAATGACCTCTAGTCTCTCCTCGCCGATCTCCTCCCCGCACTCCTCACACTTGCCATAATCATTGCCGGTGCTGATCTTTCGCAGCGCCTCCATGATCTCCCAGAGGGCCCTCCCTTCTGCCGAAGCCAGGAGAAATGCCTTCTCTCGCTCGATGGCATCGGTGCCGAGGTCTGCAGGATGGAACGAGTAGGCAGAGAGATCGCCTGCCGATTCCTTCTGCGTCTGGTTACATATTTCCTCTAAGTGGCCCAGTTCGGCGAGCAGCTTCTTGCGCTCCTCCAATAGGCGCTTCTCAAAGGTTTTGAGCTTCGATTTCTGCATACTTCGTAATGCCTCATTCGCCGATACTCACCACGACTCTCCCGCACCGTTCGCAGATCGTCGGATGCTCGGGAACAGCGCCGATGTCGTCGCGGTAGTTCCAGCATCGCGGACACTTCTCGCCTTCAGCGCGCCGCACCTCCACCGCCAAACCAAGGTCGTCGTTCTTCCGGATGTTCGTGCCGAGCGCCTGGACATCGGAGAGCAGCTCGACCTGAGATACGATAAACAGAGTCGGGAGTTCGCGCAAGTGGGATTCCAGGAGCCCCTTGAGCGCTCCATCTATCGCGACCAGCGCCACTTTCGCGTCGAGCGAGCTCCCGATCGACTTCTCCCCCCTCGCCGCCTCGAGTGCGGCCAGCACCTCATCGCGCACCTTGAGCAGACGCCTCCACTCATTCTCCAGATCGTCGTCGATGAGCGCCGGATCCTGATGCGGAAACGACGTAAGCTGGGCACTCGCCTCCTTGTCCGTCCACGAGGGCAGGAGCCGCCAGACTTCATCCGCCGTGTGGCTGAGGATAGGAGCGAGCATCGCCGCAAGCGACCGCGCCAATGTGAAGAGCGTGGACTGGGCGGCCTTCCGCTCCACCGACTGAGCACCAAGTGTGTACAGGCGGTCCTTCAGTACGTCGAGATAGAACGAGCTGAGGTCGACGGCACAGAAGTTATGGAGCGCCTGATAGATGCGGTGGTACTCGAACTCCTCGTATGCGGCCTCCACCTCACCGATGATCTGCTGGAGGCGGGACAGGGCCCACCGGTCGATCTCGAGGCGATCGGCGGGCGGCACGGTATCGTTCTCGGGATGGAAGTCGTACAGGTTGCCGAGCAGGAATCGGAACGTGTTCCGGATACGTCGATAGGCATCGGTGACCCGCTGCAGGATCTCATCGGATGAACGGACATCGCGGAAGTAGTCGCTCGACGCAACCCAGAGCCGCACCACATCTGCGCCGTCTCGATCGATGATCTCGAACGGAGAGATAACGTTGCCAAGGGATTTGTGCATCCCCCTCCCCTGCGCATCGACGGTGAAGCCGTTCGTCACGACTGCTCGATACGGCGGAGCTCCCTTGACGGCGATCGCAATCATCAACGATGCGTTGAACCACCCGCGGTGCTGGTCCGTGCCCTCGAGGTACAAGTCCGCCGGCCAGTGGAGACCCGGGGTCGTCTCCAGGACGGCGAGGTGGGTCGAACCAGAGTCGAACCAGACATCGAGGATATCAGTCTCCTTGCGGAACTCCCGGCCGCCGCAATGGGGACAGGAATACCCTGCCGGGAGGAGATCCTCTGCCTCCTTCTCGAACCAGACATCCGAGCTCTCTTTGAGCACGATGTCGGCAACGTGGGCGACCGTCTCGGGGGTCATGATCGCCTCGCGACACCCTTTGCAGAAGAAAGCGGGGATGCCAACACCCCATGCTCGCTGTCGGGAGATACACCAGTCAGGGCGCCCTTCTACCGCGCTGCGGATACGATTCTCACTCTCGGACGGATACCACTTCACGCTCCCGATGGAGGCGAGGGCCTTTTCCCGGTGCCCTTCGTGATCGATGTTGATGAACCACTGCTCCGTGGATCTGAAGATGACCTCGCGACGACACCGCCAGCAGTGGGGATACTGGTGGGTCACGTCCTCGAGTTTCAGTAATGTGCCCGCCTGCCGCAGGGCCTCGACCACGGCCTTGTCGCCCTTCTCGAGATCGAGCCCGGCGAACTGCTCCGCCTCGTCGGTGAAGACCCCGAACTCGTCGACCGGGCAGAGGATCCAGAGCCCGTACCGCTGTCCCAGCTCGAAGTCCTCCGGCCCGTGCCCGGGAGCGATGTGGACGCACCCCGTGCCCTGCTCGAGGGTCACGTGCCCGCCCAGGATGACCGGCGACTCCCGCTCGAAGATAGGGTGTCGAAAGACGAGCTCCCCCAGGTCAGAACCGCGGCCCCGGTTCACGACTTGATGCGAGCCGAGGCCGAGATGGGCGGCGACGGCATCGACCAGACCCTCAGCCAGAAGATATCGAATGCCGTCAGCCTCGATGACGACGTAGTCGAAATCGGGATTGAATGCGACTGCCACATTTGCAGGGATCGTCCACGGAGTCGTAGTCCAGACGAGCGCGTAGCACTTCTCCTTTTGGGCATCACCGAAGAACCCGATCGGATCCTTCACCAGCGGAAAGCGGAGCCAGATAGACGGAGAGACCGTCTCCTCATACTCGATCTCGGCCTCGGCAAGGGCAGTGACACAGGTCGGACACCAGTGGATCGATCGGAGGCCGCGGTAAATGTACCCCCGGGCGGCGAGCTCGCCGAAGACGCGCACGATACTCGCCTCATATTCATTCGACATGGTGAGATAGGGATGCTCCCAATCACCGCGGATGCCGAGACGCTTGAACTGCTCCCGCTGCACATCGATGAACCGGCGCGCGTACTCGCGACACTGATGACGGATCTCGAGTCTCGCCTCTGCCTGCTCTCGCCCGTGCCAGGAGGCCGGCGCCCGCTTCGTCACCTCGTTCTCGATCGGCATCCCGTGGTTGTCCCACCCCGGCACGAACGGGGCGATGTATCCCTGCATCGTCTTGTACTTGACGACGAAATCTTTGAGAATCTTGTTGAGCGCGTGGCCGAGATGGATGTCGCCGTTCGAGTAAGGCGGACCATCGTGTAACACATAGACGCCCTTCGAATCGGGGCGCTCCAGGCTCAGCCGGTATAGATCCATCTCATCCCAGGCCCGCTGTATCTCCGGCTCGCGCTTGGCGAGATCGCCCTTCATAGGGAAATCGGTGCGTGGAAGATTCAAGGTCCCCCGATAGTCCGTCTTCTCTCTCACGTCAGATGGTGTGTCCATTTCCTGTCCCGGTTCCCCTCTCTGCGTACTCTTAGCCATCTTTCCCACTGCGACCGTTATGTCATCGACGGGCCTGCCCGAACCGAAGAGTCCGAGAGACCCGTCGGGATATAAGCCACTCCCCTCACACCCCGGCTTCAGTCCGGTATCAGCTCCGACTCCCCGCCGGGCGACGGCCCTCTGCGAAGCAAGTTGAGATAGACCCGCGCCTTCGCGTTCCCCGGATCCCTGGTGAAGACGCGCTCCCACTCCGCCCGCGCCTTCTCCCGCGCACTCATCTGGTAGTATGCGACTCCCAGGAGGATACCGGCCTCCAGGTAGTGTGGGTGGGTGGAGACCACCCGTTCCAGCTCGCGCACCGCTTCTTGGTACAGCTTGAGGCTCAGAAGCGACTTGGCCAGCCGGGTTCTCACATCGGGGAACTGGGGGGATATCTTGAGTGCTTTTTTGTACTCTTCCACTGCCTCGAGGTGCTCGCCGATCTCCGTATAGGTGTCTCCAAGTTGGATGTAGGCCTTGACCAGCTTCGTCTTCACCGCGGTCTGAAGCCCCTCAGTCTGTTTCTCTTGCTGCGACGCCTTCTCGAATTCCTGGATCGCCTCACCGTACCGGCCCAGCTCGTTGTATATGATCGCGAGATTGATTCTCGCCTCCACGTAGTGAGGATTGAGCTCGATGGCTCGACGAAACGAGGAGAGCGCATCATCGAGCTGTCCCTCGAGGCTGTATGCGAGGCCGAGCCTGTTGTGGATATCGGGGAAACTGGGAGCCACTTTGAGCGTCTTGTTGAGCTCCTCTATCGCCTCCTTGATCATCCCCTTCTCGAAGTATTCCTTGCCCAGATTCAGGTGTCGCTTCGCTTCCACATCCATGGGCTGCCCCTATCATCTGCCCCTAGTCGGAGCTCTCTGCGGTATAGAAGACGTAGACAAGGAGCGCAACGAGCCCGGTTACGACGAGCGGCTCCAGCAGCCGACCGGACTGACCGTGATCTTCCACCATTCTGTTCTCGGCGGGGAACTCGCTCCCCTCCAGAAGCGCCAATTCGGACTCCGGCACCGTGTCGGAGGCCACCCCCTCAGTCTCCCGCAGGCTTACGATCTCTCCCTCCGGCCAGGTCAACACCCGGATGTCGAGTCGGGCCACGGCCTGGCGATCGATCATCCGCTCTCCGCGCCACCCGCTCCGATGCGCGCCGCGATAGACCACCCTCAGATCGACTGAACGGTACGAGAGAACTGTCAGGCGCTCACCTTCCTGGGCTTCATCCGCCGCGGGCAGATTGGTCAGCAGGCCGTATCCGCGCTCGCGCAGCACCTGGCCGATTTCGCTCTCGATCAGCCAGTCGTCCTCCCCCGGCTCTTGGCTATCAAGGACAACCCGGCGTCCCGTGTCGAGAGACAGTTCGGGGAGACTATCCTCGAATCCTGCCCTCAGGGCTGTGCGGACGAGACCGATGTTCGTCGGGAGCGAGCGCGAGACATCCGAAACGACGCCGCTGCCGACGACCGTTGAACATCCTGCAGCCCACGCAGCAAGCCACGCAACGAGCAGCAGCATGCGCAGAAGAGCGCCGACCCGCACGCAATCCTCCTCTCTATCAACGTGTTGTAAATTATAATGAGATGCAACCCCATGTCAAGCGATTATTCCCGGGGACGATTGCCGGGGACGTTGGTAGGTTCAGAAGGTTACGCCTTCGCGGTAGGTGGGGACGTTGGTAGGTTCAGAAGGTTACGCCCATCGCGGGGACGTACTTAGGCTTAGAGGTTCATTTTTTCTCGCCGCGCCAAGAGTCGGCGTCGCAGGGACGTATCTGGGTTTTGAAGGCTATTGCCTCCTGGCGTCATCACCTCCCGCCACGCCAAAAAGAGACCCGGCCAGGCGGTGTGCATGGCCGGTCAGCCTCGAT
>LJUI01000003.1 GCA_001303705.1 candidate division TA06 bacterium SM23_40 | reverse complement strand
ATCCCGATCCCGTAGCGCCGATCGAATCGAAGAGGTCCCGAGCAGCAGACTTCCCCCCGGCGGTTACGGCCGTCGGGGGTCTTTCTCGTTCTCCGTGATGCCTCCTCCCACGGGTCTGTGGCTCCGCGGTCAGGTCGAGCAGTGCTGAGACGCAACAATCACCTATCTGCCTATCTGCACCTCCTCTGCCCGGTGGCGACCCCCGTGGTTTCGGGGGTTTTTTCGCCGGGAGGGCTGTTTTTCCTTGAGTCTCCCCCATCCGGTACGGTAGCATCTGCTCCTGTGGTTTACACGTGAGCCAGTCCAGGGATGAGCGCGACGAGGTGGATCCGCCGGAAGGATCTGGTCTTCAATGTTACGACTCTATAATACAATGACGCGGAGCGTCGATCAGTTCCGTCCGATCGAGGAAGGAAAGGTGGGGCTGTACGCCTGCGGCCTCACTGTCTATAACTACGCGCACATCGGAAACCTCCGGACCTATGTCTTCGAGGATGTGCTGCGGCGTGTTCTCGCTCTGGACGGATATGAGGTAAAGCACGTGATGAACGTGACCGATGTCGGCCATCTCGTCTCCGATGCCGATACGGGCGAGGACAAGATGGAGGTGGGATCGCAGCGCGAGGGGAGGAGCGCCTGGGAGCTGGCTGACTTCTATTTTGAGGCGTTCAGGAAAGACATGGCTCGCCTTTCGCTCCTCGAGCCGGACATCTGGTGCAAAGCCACTGAGCACATCGAGGAACAGATCGAACTGGTGAGGGGCCTGGAGGAGCGCGGATTTACCTACACAATCGACGATGGGGTGTACTTTGATACATCCAGGCTCAAGGACTATGGAAAGCTCGCCAGACTCGATGTCGAGGGGTTGGAGGCTGGAGCACGCATTGAGACAGTCCCCGGAAAGAGAAACATCACTGATTTCGCTCTCTGGAAGTTGTCGCCCGGGGGACAAAAGCGCCAGATGGAATGGGAGAGCCCGTGGGGAGTCGGCTTCCCGGGCTGGCATATCGAGTGCGCCGCCATGTCCGTGAAGTATCTCGGCGATCATTTCGACATCCACTGCGGAGGGATCGATCATATCCCGGTGCACCATACGAACGAGATCGCCGAGGTCGAGGCGCTGACGGGGAAGACGTGGGTCAACTGGTGGATGCATGGGGCGTGGCTCGTGCTCCCGACCGGCGAAGAGGACGAACGTGAGGAGTCGGAGTCGGTCAAGATGGCGAAATCCGGCGAGAACTTCATTACCCTCGATCTGCTAATCGACCGGGGGTACGACCCTCTCGTCTACCGCTATTTCTGCTTGAATGCGCATTACCGTTCGCCCCTAACCTTCACGTGGCGGGCTCTCGATGGGGCCGCGAACGCATATGAGCGATTGAAGAACCGGGTCGTCGAACTGAAGGGCTCGGGCGGGGCCGGATCGGTTTCCGAATCCCACTATGCTGCGTTCAGAGATGCCCTGGAAGATGACCTCAACACGCCGCGGGCTCTCGCGGCGATGTGGGGGGTCGTGCGCGATGAGAACCTCTCTGGCGCGGACCGGTATGCCACACTGCTGGCGATGGACGAGGTGCTCGCGTTCGGATTCGAGAAGATGGAGGCTCCGGAGGTCGTCGTTGACGAGGAGGTCGAGCGGATGATCCGGGAACGGGACGAGGCGAGAAGGCGGAAGGATTACGCGACAGCGGATCGCATCCGCGCGGAACTGCTTGAGCGCGGTCTTCTACTCGAGGATACTCCGGAAGGTACGAAGGTAAAGCCATGCTCGTCACGCTGATGAAATGCATGTACCCGTTGCCGTGTGGCGCGAGAGGTTGGGGGTAACGCCGTATAGCATGAGCCACAGTCAGGCCACGGGTGGAGGAGCCCCGTGGCCGTTTTTGCAACCTGTATGCAGGATGTGCGGGAGAGATCGCGATGGATAGGAAATGGCCAAAATTCGTCCGTGAGTATGGAATGCTCGTCGTGGGCGCGTTCTGTATGTCCGTTGCCTACGTTCTCTTTCTCATTCCCAGCAGGATCGCTCCGGGAGGAGTCGGTGGGCTGTCGATCATCCTCCATTACCAGATCGGAGTACCGGTGGGAATCACGATGTTGGTGCTCAATGTGCCGATCTTTCTCCTCGGGGTGAAGGAGCTGGGGAAACAATTCGGGGTGAGGACCGTCATCGCCACGGTACTGCTGGCGTTGATGACCGATGGGCTGTCGCTCCTCATCGGCCTGGAGGGAGTGACGGAAAATACGCTCCTCGCCTGTCTGTACGGAGGTATCATCCTCGGCGTGGGCCTCGGGCTCGTATTCCGCGGGCGCGGTTCGACGGCCGGCACCGACATCATCGGGCGGGTGATTCATCGGCGGACACAGATCAGCACAGGCATGGCCATTCTCGGTGCGGACGCCATCGTCATCGCGACCGCAGGCGTTGCCTTTCATTCAGCTGAGCTCGCGCTGTACGCGCTCGTTGCAGTCTACCTCTCGTCGCGGGCGATCGACGTGCTGCTCGAAGGCTGGGATTATGCCAAGGCGGCGTACATTATGTCGCTGAAGCCGGGCGAGATCGCTGATGCGATCACGGATCGTATGGAGCGAGGTGTGACTTCGTTGCAGAGCAGGTCTGTGATGACGGGAGAGAAACGGGAGGTGCTCTTCAGCGTGATCCACCGCAGGCAGGTGCCGAGGTTGCGCGAACTCGTCCGCGAGATCGATCCCGATGCATTTGTTGTGATCAGTAATGTGCACGAGGTCGTGGGAAAAGGATTTCCGTTGCGCGTCACGTAGACGGCAAAGGGTACGTTGGGCGGATGTATTGGATTACCATTTCGGATTTGGCGCTGACCTGCTGGACTGATAGGGTGGGCTGCGAGGGGAGTCGACCCCGCAGTAAGAGGAGGAGAGAGATCGGCCTGAACCTCAACGGACTGGATCGATGATACGATGAATGTAATCGAGGTGCATGATCTGAACAAGCGGTTCCGGTTCAAGCGCAAGCAGTCGGGCGTGTGGGCAAGCATCCGTTCGGTCATCCGGCCCGAGATCCACGAAGTCTGCGCGGTAAAGGACATCGGGTTCTCGGTCTCTCAGGGCGAGGCTCTGGCCTTCATCGGGCCGAATGGTGCGGGGAAGTCGACGACGATCAAAATGTTGACGGGCATACTCCACCCCACCTCTGGAGAGGCCTCCGTGCTGGGCTTTGTCCCCTGGCAGGAACGTCAGCGCCTGGCGTTTGAGATCGGGTCTGTCTTCGGGCAGAAGTCGCAGCTCTGGTACCATCTGCCGCCGCTGGACACGTTCGATCTCCTCTCCCACATTTACGAGATCGATAGGCGGGCCTACCGAAGGAGGCGCGATCGACTCGTCGAGCTGTTCAGGGTGGAGGACCTCCTCAAGACGCCGGTGAGGAAGCTATCTCTGGGGCAGCGGATGCGGTGTGAGATTATTGCCTCCCTCCTGCACGGGCCGAAAGTACTCTTCCTCGACGAACCGACCGTGGGACTCGATGTTGTGGCCAAGCAGAGGATTCGAGATCTCATCTCTCTATTACGGAAGGAGGAGTCGCTCACCATATTTCTCACTTCTCACGACGCGGGCGACATAAAGGAGCTGTGCCGGCGTGTCATCGTGATCGATCGTGGAGAAGTGATCCTCGACAACGAGGTGAGCTATCTGCGTCGCCGCTACCTGAGGACGAAAGTGATCGACCTCAAGCTCGAGACGATACCGGATGCAGTCGAGCTCGAGGGGGTCGAGGTGCTCAAGCAGAAGGGCTATGGTATGAAACTCGAGGTCGACACATCTCGTCGCTCCATCGATCATGTGATCGAGGAGATCGTGGCCAGGCTGAAGGTTGCGGATATCACCATTTCGGACCCACCCTTGGAGGAGATCATCGCTCTTATCTATGCCCGGGGCAATGATCGTCGGGAGGAGAGAGAGTGACGCGGGACAGCAGGGCTTCCGCTACGAGACCCCTTGCGAGCATCATGAGGAAGTACTACGAGATCATGCGGGTCAGCCTGCAGAGCAGCTTAGTCTATCTGTATGACGTAGTCTTCCGGGCCCTGTTCCTTGTGGTCGTTATCTTCATCTTTGTGCAGCTGTGGAGGACGACTTACGGGACGACGGGAAGCACGATGGTGGCGGGGCTCACCTTGCGCAGGATGATCTGGTATCTGGTGCTGACCGAATCGATCATCCTCTCGCGCCCGCGGAAGATACTCGAGATCAGCGACGATGTGAAGTCCGGAGCGATCGCATATGCTCTGGGGAAGCCGTACAGCTACATCCTGTTTCACTACTTTCGATTTCTGGGAGAGACGGCCGTGCGCTTCCCCGTCAATCTCGCAGTGGGGGGGCTGATCGCGAGCGCCATGGTGGGGCCTATGGATGCCTCTCTCGTTTCGCTCCCCGCGGTCGCGCTCGCGGTTCTCGCAGCCATCACGATCGACTTCTTTCTCAGCATGGCGATCGGCCTTCTCGCCTTCTGGGTCGAAGATACGACCGCCTTCTTCTGGATATACGAGAAGATGCTCTTCACTATTGGAGGGATGCTCGTTCCGCTCGAGATCTTTCCGCCCCTGTTACAGAGGATTTCGCGGGCCCTGCCGTTCAATCTCGTCGTGTACGGGCCGGCGAGGCTGCTGGTCGATTTCTCGCTGGACGGGTTTGTGGGGCTGATGGTGAGGCAGGTTGTGTGGGGTGTGATGTTGCTGGCGGTCGCTCATATCGTCTTCTGGTTCGGGGCGAAGCGGGTCTCCATCCATGGGGGATGAGGGTGCTATGAGTAGACGGTGGTATGGGAGAGTCTGGTCGAATGCGAGGTTTGTCGTCGCCCACCTCGCACTCAATCTCCAGGCGGCGATGGAATACCGGGCAAGCTTCATCTCCCAGATTGTAGGGATGATGTTGAACGATGCGATCTGGATCTTCTTCTGGTTTGTCTTCTTCGCCCGGTTCAAAGTGGTGAAGGGATGGGAGTTTTCTGATGTCATAATGCTCTGGGCGGTGTTGACCGTCGCCTACGGGATCGCTACTGGCATCTTCGGGAATGCACTCCGGCTGTCGAAGATCATTGCCGAAGGAGGCCTCGACTTCTTCCTCGGCCTGCCGCGGGATGTGCTTCTGAGTGTGCTCGTGGCGAGACTCAACATCTCCGCCCTGGGTGATCTGCTCTTCGGTCTCATCCTATTCGTGTTCGCCGGTACGCTGACTCTCGGCGGTGTGGCACTTTTCTTCTTGGTCTGTATCCTGGCCGGATCCGTTATCGTGAGTTGGTTCGTGCTCGTCAATTCGCTTGCGTTCTTCATGGGCAGTTCCGAGAACCTGTCGATGCAGATGCTCAATGCACTACTCAGCTTTGCCACCTATCCGTTTCCTATCTTCAGTGGTCCGGTCCGGTTTCTGTTGTTCACGCTCATTCCGGCTGCATTCATCGGGTACGTGCCGGTAATGATCCTGAAAGGGGCTAATTGGTGGTTCATTCTCGGGCTCACAGCGTTCGCAGTCGGTCTGGGGCTATTCGCGCGATTCGTCTTTCTCTGGGGGCTGCGACGGTATGAGTCCGGGAATCTCGTGATCGTGCGAGTGTAAGGTTGGAGAGTCTGCGGAGGAGAGTGCTGAGTGAGGCGGATCTGATTCAGGGGGCTCGTGATGCCGGAGAAGAGAAGGCGCGGCTATCAGGAGCTGGTGGCGAGCGGGGAGCTTGCGAGGCGTCTCGAGCGGGCCAAGGAGCTGATGAATCCGTGTCGGCTCTGTCCGCGCGTGTGCGAGGCGAGGCGACTGGAGGGTGAGCAGGGCACGTTCTGTGGGGGAGGGAAGGAGGCGGTCATCTCCAGCATCGGGCCGCACTTCGGGGAGGAGCCGCCGCTCGTCGGACATGGCGGTTCGGGCACGATCTTCTTCACCGGGTGCAGCCTCGGCTGTCTCTTCTGCCAGAACTACACCATCAGCCACCTGGGCGAGGGCATGCCGATCGATGCCCGTTCCCTTGCCAAGGGGATGCTCGACCTCCAGAGTCTGGGCTGTCATAATATCAACTTTGTGACGCCCACCCACGTCGTGCCCCAGATACTCGAGGCGCTCCTCATCGCCGCGGGCGACGGGCTCTCCCTCCCCCTCGTCTACAACTGCGGCGGATACGAATCGCTGGAGACACTCGCCATCCTCGACGGGGTGATCGACATCTACATGCCCGACGCCAAGTACTGGGATCCCGAGATCGCGGAACGTTATTCGAACGCACCCGATTACCCGGAGGTCATGCGTGCCGCACTCCAGGAGATGCATCGTCAGGTGGGCGATCTGGAGATCGTCTCCGGCATTGCGGAGCGGGGATTGCTGGTAAGGCATCTTGTAATGCCGAATGAGGTGGCGAGTACGCAGCAGGTTGTTGAGTTCATCGCTGATCGGCTGTCGAAGAAGACATACGTCAACATCATGGAGCAGTATCGACCCTGCTATCGTGCCCGCGAGTTTCCCCTTATCAGTCGGCGCCTCACTATGCAGGAATACGATGATGCACGCCGCATGGCGGAGCGCGCCGGCCTCCACCGTGGCTTCTGAATCCCTCCTCTTGTTATCCTGCCTTGGATCCGATATCCCGATTGATAGGTCTCGGCACCACAAGCCAAGGAGTGTGTCGCGTGGCTGATGGGCGACATCCCCGGTTGATGGCCCACGCCCCACGGTCGATTGACCTCAACCCGCGGTTGAGCGGCCGGGATTCCGATAGTCCATGGGCTCGATTCGCGCTCATTGATGGTGACAGCTGGAGGGGCGTGCTCGGAATGGCGGGAGGCTGGGCGAGCGAGGCCATCCCCGTATAGGAGGGCCCCGCGATTCCTCACGAAACAGGGGGTGTGGGGCCGCGGGGCTCTGTGTGCAGAACTAGAGGAGGGATCTGGAGGGCCGGCAGAATGGACCCTTCAGGTTGGGATGTCAGAGTTGGCACTCTCCTATCGATAGAGTGCCTTCAGTTTCCCCCAGGTCATCGTCCGTACCGGGGTCGTGGCATCATAGGCCCCCATCGTTGTTCCACCCTCTCCCGCTCCGATGCAGGGTGAGCCTGGCTGGAGGTGGAAGTCCCAGGCGGCGGGGTCGACGAACAGCGGGTCGAGATCGATTTCACCGGTGCCAGGTAAAGGAGAGAACTCTCTCCAGAATGGCGCTCACGACCAGCACAGTTCGGCATATGGCCACATGCCGTATGACCAGACGTCATTGTAGGCGATATAAGGGGTGACTTCCGAGACCTTGGCGATGCCATACTCAGCTGCGTCGGCGATGATGTTGTTCTTTGCGGTAACTGCTGTGCCGTCCCAGATGGCGATTCCGACTTTATTGCCGAAGAAGGTGTTGTGGACCACAGACCCCTGTGCCTGGTCGCCGTAATGGACACCGTATGTTCCGCCGATGACCACACAGTGGTCCATATCGAGAAGCGTGGAAGGGCCGGAGGCCAGAATGCTGTCGGCGGTCCCCAGGCTGATGATGGCACCGCTTCCGTGTAGCACGCAGCTCGTGCCCGGCTCGACGATGAGGCTGCCGCTGTAGAATTGCGCCGGGTCGAGGATGACGAGTTTGTCGTATCCCTCACCAGGGCCTGCCGAGTCGTACACATTCTGTAGCAGATAGGCGGTAGCTGTGCCGCAGGCGACCACAAGGAGAACAGATGCTGCGGCTACAGCTGACATGCGTGTGGACATAGGGGTGTACCTCAGGAGAGAAGTTGAAATTGCGATGGTGATTCTCGACCGTTTGACTGGCAGCATGTTCCGGTTCCTCGCTCAGCGAGGCAGATACTGCACGACTATGTACAACATCGCGCGGTTGATGCAAGTTCCTGGGGGACGCTTCAGGGGGGAATTCACCCGCAGGGAATTCACCTGCGGGCCATGGGCCGCTCAGTCCGCGGTTTCAGGGCCCGCGGCCTCAGAGCTCTCGCCCGCATCGGGCGCGGTCCAGCGGGCCACCAGCCGAGAGATGTCGGAGGGTGCGATGGCAGCGGCATCAGCCTGTTCCAGCTCCTCCGGCGATCCGTATCCGTACGTTGCGGCGATCGCCCGGATCCCGTTCTCATGGGCAGCCTCGATATCGTCGTGCCGGTCGCCCACGACCACGGCGGGCCGGCCCTTGAGCTGGCTGAGCAACTCGCGGATCATGAGGGGTTTGGTGTCGCGATCCGATTGTCGGCACCTGATGGCGTCGAAGAATCGCTTGAGGTCGTGGGCTGCAACGACTCGCCAGACATACTCCCAGGACCCGTTGGTGCAGAGAGCCATCTGCTCGACAGAGGCACGGAGTGTAGTGAGGACCTGTTGCACGTGAGGATAGAGTTCTCCGGTCTGTGGAATCAACTCCAGTTCGAGGTGGTCGACAGCGGCTACGGCCGCATCCTGGTCGTGTCGCGGAGCGAGAGATCGGAGCCAGGCATGGAACGCACTGACCGGTCTGCCGAAGAAGGAGCAGATTTCCTCACGGGAGGGAACGGGAAGGCCGAGGTGGCGGAAGGTCTGTTCGACGGCGGGGACGGTGACTGTCTCTGTGCGGAAGAGGGTCCCATCGAGATCGAAGATGACAAGGCCGCGTCGTTCCATAGGTTTCAGATCACCTGTGGGTTTGGGCGTGCAGCGTCAGATGACCTCAATGGAGCAGATGCTTCGGGATGCCAGCTGCGTGCCGATGAATCCTCAGTCTTCGGGGATGGAGTATCTCATGATAGGTCTGGTTTCCGACCGGCGGATGCATTCGACAAAACCCGTCTTCCGGAAGGCGGAAGCGAGTCCGGTCCAGGCAAAGGCGGGAGCCGTGCGCGGCTTTTTGGGCTCGACAGGATAGGCTTCCAGTACCTTGCCGCCTTTCTTTCTGACGTACTCGATGGCCGCTTCGATCAGCCGGAGGCTCAGTCCTCTGTTACGATAGTCCTTCTTGATGAAGAAGCAGACGAGGGACCATACCGGTGTCTCGTCGATACATTTCAGAATTCGGGAGCGGTCCAGGGCCGGAAAGCTATCGCGAGGGGCAACGGAACACCATCCGATCGGCACACCCTGAGTATAGGCGATAATGCCGGGTACCTCGCCTGAATCGACTATGGCTCTCATTGCGGTCCGATTGCCCTCACCTTTCTGCTGCTCGAATCGGGAGCGCGTAGTTCTCCACCACATGCACCAGCAGCCCCCGCAGGCGCCTCGTTTTCCAAAGAGCGTTTCGAAGTCAGGCCATCGGTCGGGTGTCAACGGATGGAATTCCAGATCTCCGAGGTTGCATTTGTCGCGTGGCATCGCTGTGACCTCATTGGCGCCGGATGGATGGCGTGATGTCAACACACATGTCGTGTGGTCTCGGTAGAGGACCGTGCCACGTACGGCTCGTGGCACAGGAGTGCGGCCCGGCCGCCGTACGCTACCCCAGCGCGGCATGCGACCCGGGCGCGGCATGCGACCCGGGCACGGCATGCGATGCCGCCGCGGCACGCGACGCCGGCGCGGCATGAGGCCCCAGCGCGGTGCGGGGGCTCCTCCGCAGCACGCGACCAGCTCCCGCCGAGGAGCCTGACCTTCTCTGGGCTGAGATCAGATAAGCCCCTTGAGATAGCGCTGCCTCTTGCGCTCCGGGAATCGCTCGATCGCGTACCGTAGCATAGTGCGCGGCATCATGCGATAGTGCTTGTCGAGGAATTTCTCTTCCGTTGCCAGATGGCGCTTGCCGACCTCACGGAGCATCCAGCCCACAGCCTTGTGGATCAGGTCTTGTTCATCTGAGAGCAATATCCCGGCAATCGTGAGCGTGTGAGAGAACTCTCCGTGCTTGATGAAGTGGAATGTGGACATTATGGAGATCCGGCGTTCCCAGAGATCGCTCGACTTCGCGAGATCGTATAGCGGTCTCTTGTTCTTGTCCATCAGAAAGGCACCGACGATATGCTCTGCTGATGTATCGACCAGATCCCAGTTGTTTATGGAGCGAGTGTTCCTGAGATACAGTCTGTAGATCTTCTCTTTCCCGGGCTCGGCAGCTTCCGCATAGGTGCGGACGAGTAGCAAGAGTGCAAGTAGCCTCTCCTCGTGGATGGGAGAGCGGAGCAGTCGCTCGATCTCCTTGAGCGGTATGCCGGCATACTCCTTCGCCAGCCGCCTGAGCTGGGGGACCTTGATCCCCAGGAAGACGTCGTCCTCGCCATACTCGCCTGGACCTGTCTTGAAGAAACGCTTGAGGATCTTTGCCTTCTCTCTGTCTCGGAGGACCCGCAGTCTTTTCCGGATCTCTCGCACCGAGGTGCCGGTCTGTCGATCGATGTGGCGCGGCATCTACTGCCTCCAGCGCGCGGGGGCCCCAAGGCCGGTCTGGGCATCCCAGGGCCGTGAGGGTGTCTCCGGACGGCGAGGGCGTCGCGAGACGGTGAGGATGTCCCGAGACGGTCAGGACGGATCAGGGATGGTGAAGGCGGTAGCGGCGGCTGTCCTCAGAGTTGCTGGCTCCGTGAGAGGTGCCGCGCAGGCACTTCCATGTCGGTGAAGCGAGAAACACTGTCCATGAGTTGCGCAGATGCAACGGCGAGGGCCTTCCGCATGATCGAAGGCGCGGAGCTGCGGACGTCAATCGAGTGACTTGCGGTACCTCGTATAACGCTTCACAACCTCATACCCTAAGCCTTCATATAGCCGGACTGCTCCGCTGATGTTTTCCGCGTCCACACTCAACGCGGCCTCGGTCATTCCCTCCTCTTTGAGGACTCTCAAGCTTCGGGCGAGAAGAGCGCGGGCAAGCCCTTGCCGTCGCCATGGCCGGCGCACGCAGATCGTCTCCGTATACCCTCGCTTGCGCTTATATTCCTCGTTCTCCCTCTCGTTGATAAAGTTCAGGACCATTCCGGCCACTTCATCTCCATCCCACGCCACCTGCCACAGTTTCGGATTGAATGTGGGTTGCTCTTGCCACTGCTGGAATGTCTCTTCGCGCCACTCGGAGGCGCCCCAGTGGTTCTGGAAGGCCTCACGTGCGGCGTTCCAGATCGCTCGGTAATCGTCCGGCCGGGTGGGTCGGATCTTCAGGCCCTCAGGAATGGACAGGTCCGGGATATCCTCCAGAGCGGGGCGTACCATCTGAAAAGAGTACCGAATCGGCTTGTACCCTGTCTCGAGCAGGAGAGATTCCCAGTCAGACTCAGCCTGCCCGGCCCAGGCGTCGAGGAACTGAGGGCTATCGGTGGGGTGGGTCGCCGCGATCTGTCGGAGCCGCTGTTCATTATGGCGTAGCATGGCGCGGCGGATACCCCGTTTCCGCCACTCCGGCAGGAGAAGAGCAAACTGGCAGTAGCTTCTCGAACCGTCCGTCTTCTGTTCCCACCAGACGCGGCCGTAGCCGATGACGGCCCCTGGCATCTCCGCGAAGATCATATCTAGATAGGGATCGCTGTTCACGAGATGCCGGTAGGTGATGGCGATCTCATCTGCCGATTCCGTATGCTCGAGTTCGTCGACTTCCTTGCATCCATTGAAAACTGCGGCCATAGCGGGATAGTCGATTTCGCCGCGAAAGCGGCGAAATCGGAGTCCAGGAATGGCCGGTGCCTCGTGCAGTTCAATGACATCGTTTTGACGTTCGTTCCTCGATGACTCGCGGCCCACTACTTCACCTGTCGATCTGTTCGGCGGTCAATGAGAAGTAGAGAAGACCTTCGTACGCGCTGTGGTCGGGCGGCAGGCCGGCGACTCGCATCCTATAGATCATCCCGATCTTCTCTAGCACCCGTTTTGATGCAACGTTCGCAGGCGGTACCACTCCGACGATTCTGTCCAGACTGACAGTATGGAAACCATATTCTGCCAACGCCCGGGCCGCTTCCGTTGCGACTCCTCCTCCCCAAGACTGCTTTCTCAGTCCGTAGTATAGCTCGATCTGGGATGGATCGAAGTCGAGCGGCCCGAGCCCGCACCAACCGATGAGTTCGCCGCTTTCTTTGAGGATCACGGCCACGGTATACTTAATGATTTTCCGCGGCCGGTTCCTGTCGTAGGAGTCGATGATCCAGGAGAGAGTTCTCTCGGTCTCTGCCAAGGTCATTGGATCATCTGGGAGATACTCCATGACTTCGTCCTGGCTCACGATCGCATGCAGGTCATGGAGATCATCCATTGTGAATGGGCGTATTACGAGCCGTTCTGTTTCGATGTACATGTCCTTGAACACAGCTGATGCTCGCTCCTGAGGTGGCTGCGGTATCCGGTTATTCTGCATCGAGAGTTGCGAGGGCACCGACGGAACTTCTCGTGTACCCGACCAGAACCCCAGCATGTTCTGCAAGAGCCTCTCGTAGATTCCCGGAGGACGATTCTAGGCGGTGAGGTGTGCATGGTCAAGTCAAAGTTCTCCTTGACGCTGGAACGGCGGTGGAGTATAGTGACAGCGGCGATCATTGGATGCGTGGAGAGAGTTCAGATTCTATTGATGGAGGGATCCATGGGGGATGAAACACGTCCATCCTCAGAGGCCGGCGGCCCGAGGCTCGTACTCGACCTGAATCTTGAGACGGCGAGCACGCATCCAGCGCGGATTGCAGAAAGCATCGCCAGAGCGTTCTACAGGGAGCTGAGACGCCACCAGTTCGATGATAATCAGATCATCAGGGTGGCGAGTGAACTTATCGGATGCCTCACCCATAGCCTCGACGGATACAAGAGAAAGGTGGAACAGAAGGAGGAGGAGGAAGAAGAGGGGGAACGTTGAGTCAGGCGGTGAGGGTGTCGGGCTGTATATGCGTCTGCTCGTGTGGGTGGATGCCGTTTTCTATTCCAGGCCGCGCGAGACATAGTTGTCCGCTGGGTGCCGCTCTTGGCGCGTTGCACTGGGGGGATGCGAATGACCTTCAAAACCTGGGTACGTCTCCGGTAACCTACTGAACCTACGAACGTCCCCGGGGGCGCGTCTGCTGATGTTTTGCGCCTGGAGGATGCGAATAACCTTCAAAACCTAGGTGCGTCCCCGGTAGCCTACAGAACCTACCAACGTCCCCGGGGGTGGATTTTGGTTGAGATTGCCCGCGATCTCAGAGTGAAGGGAACGGATCTCTGGCTCGACTCCCGCCGGAGGAAAGACTTCTGCTTCATCTCCCATAGCCATCTCGATCATGCAGCCAAGCACAAGAAGATACTTGCCACGGCGCCGACTGTAGAGTTGTACCGACATCGGCGGGGGCGTGTCGAGGCAGTCACTGTTGCGTTCAATGAGCGGCTTGGGGTGGGTGAGGTCGCAGTGACTCTCTTTTCCGCGGGTCATGTGCTCGGATCGTCGCAGATACTGATCGAGGGGCGCACGCGCACTGTCTATACTGGTGATTTCAAGCTGCGCCAGAGCGAGACGGCCGAACCGATCGAGATCAAGCAGTGCGACCTCCTGATCATGGAATGCACGTATGGGCATCCCCGTTACCGCTTTCCCACGCGCGACGAGATCTGTGACCGGCTGGAAGGATTCGTCCGGGGGAATCTCAGGCGTGGCGTCACCCCTGTCGTCTTCGCCTATTCCCTGGGCAAGGCTCAGGAGGCGATGAAGATCATCGGTGACTATGGGTATGAACTCGCCGTCGATCGGTCCGTCTATGACATCGCCCGGATATATGAGCAGTTCGGCGTTGAGTTCGGGCCGTACGCACTGCTGACCGATGATGGGGTGCGCGGCCAGGTGGTGATTTCGACTCCGTTCGGCCGGGTTCGGGATCGACTGAAGCCGATCCGGAGGCTGCGGACCGTCTTCCTCACCGGGTGGGCTATCGACGGCCGATCTGAGTTCATGTCGGCCGTGGACGAGGCGATCGCTTTCTCCGACCATGCCGATTTCTACGATCTGCTCGAATATGTGAAGCGGGCGAAGCCTTCGATGATCTACACTACGCACGGGCCGAAGGAGTTCGCCGGCATCCTGCGCTCCGAAGGCTTTCAGGCTGAGCATGTTGTATCCCACCAGCAACTCCGGCTCGATCTGTAGTGGCATTGTCCTGAGATAGCGGCGCTCCCCGGCGGTGCGCAGGCATGCATCGGGAGTGCATACGGGATTCGTGTGATCTGCGTTAGGCGATGAGCGAAAGTGGATTTGCGGTCCGGGTAGTCGACGCTCTGGAAGGAGCATATGGTCGGCGCAGATGGAGGTCGCGGGGTGATCCTGTTGGGGTCCTCATCGGGACAATTCTCTCGCAGAACACGAGCGATGTGAACAGCGGGAGAGCATACGACGAGTTGCGAAAGACCTTCTCCTCCTGGGATGACGTCAGGCGGGCGCGGGTGGCGACGATCGCGCGGGCCATCCGGAGCGGCGGGCTCGCGGACATAAAGGCCCCGAGGATTAAATCGATCCTCGGGGCGATCTACCGTGAGCGGGGCGAAGTCGGCCTGGACTTCCTGCGGGACCTCTCCGATGAGGAAGCTCTCGAATACCTGACGAAGTTCCCCGGCGTCGGCCTCAAGACGGCGGCCTGCGTGCTCCTGTTCGCGCTCGGGCGGCACGTCATTCCTGTGGATACGCATGTCTTCCGCGTGTCGCGGCGCCTCGGCATGATCGATGGGAACGTGTCGAGGGACGAGGCGTACTGCCTTCTACGTCAGATAGTGCCTCGTGAGCGGGCATTCGCCTTTCACGTTCTTCTGGTCGACCACGGGCGAACAGTCTGTCTGGCGCGTGAGCCGCGGTGTGAGCAGTGCGTCCTGAGTTCAGTCTGTCCCCGGAATTTGTGATCGGCTGTTTCACAAGTAATCATTGAGGTGAGGCACATGGAGGAACTCGAGGCTCGTCTCCATCGCTTCGCCCAGGGGGGAGATGCGGTCGGGCGGTGTGGCGAGCTCGTAGTCTTCGTGGCGGGCGGTGTGCCGGGGGAACGGGTGAAGGTGAAGCTCCGGGAGCGTCACCGCCGATACGCAAAGGGCACAGTAGCTGATGTACTGGAGCCGTCTGGTGAGCGGGTTGCGTCTCCCTGTCCCGTCTTCGGGCAGTGTGGTGGGTGCCAGTGGCAGATGCTGGAATACGGGGCGCAGCTCCGCTGGAAGCAGGAACTCGTTAAGGAGGCGCTGGCGAGAATCGGGGGCCTCGAGGATGTACCGGTTCACCCTGTCATGGGGATGAAGGATCCCTGGCGATACCGAAACAAGGGCCAGCATCCTGTAAGTACAAAGGGTGCGAGGGTTACGGCGGGATACTATCGCCGCGGGTCGCACGAGGTGATTGACATCGACTCCTGCCCGATTCAGCATCCTCTGGTGGACGGGGTGATGAAGGCCGCCAGGCGACGGCTGGAGCGACGCCACATACCGATCTATGATGAGGCGACCCACCGGGGAATCGTGAGACATCTTGTCATCAGGGCAAGTTTCTCCTGGCCCCAGGCGCAGCTCACGATCGTGAGCAGGACGCGTCGCGCCATGGTCGCGCTCGCGCGTCAGCTCCGGGAGGATGTACCGGAGCTCGTGAGTATCGTTCAGAATGTGAACAAACAGAGGACAAATCTGATACTCGGCCCTGAGTACAAGACACTATCTGGGCGGGCGTGGGTGAGCGAGCGCATTCGCCCGTTCGTTTATCGGCTTTCCTCGTCGTCCTTCTTTCAGGTGAATCCGACGCAGACCGAGGTGCTCTGTCGAGAGGCAGTGGATGCGGCAGCGCTCACCGGCACCGAGCGTGTCATCGATGTGTACGCCGGTGTCGGCACGCTTTCGCTGTTCATGGCGGAGCGGGCGCGCCGGGTGGAGGGGGTCGAGAATATGGCGAGTGCGGTGAAGGATGCGAGAAAGAACGTCCGCCTCAACGGGGCCACTAACATCAGCTTCCATCTCGGAGATGCGGGCTCTGCGCTCGGGCGGTTCGACCGGTGCGATGTGATTGTCCTCGATCCTCCGCGGAAAGGGTGCGATCCCGGGGCGCTGCGTGCGATTGCGGCGCTCCGGCCACGCCGGATCGTCTACGTCTCATGCGAGCCAGTCACGCTGGCCCGCGATCTGGGCAGGCTCGCAGAGGCGGGGTACCGAACAGAAGCTGTCCAGCCGATTGACATGTTCCCGCAGACCTATCATATCGAGTGCGTGGCAAGGGTCGTGAGGGCGTAATGGCTAACTTTCTCCTTGTCAAACCCTCGTAACCACACTATACTTCCCGTCGTTGTCTACGTCGTACTTGTCTTCTCGTCTCGTACTGCCAGAGGTGGGAGGCCGAACCGCGGCGCGGAGCCAGTGCGCGACGTACCGGCGGCTGCGTCCTGGCGGTCCGCTGGCTCTCAATGGGGCGGTGGCTTGTCCAATGACGAGGTCTGCGGTCCGCTGCTTTCGACGGCGGAGCGAGACGTGTTAGAGCTGCCTGCAAGGAGGGAGGAGACGAGGTGGGATCCGAGAAGCAAGAGGCGAGTCCCCGGAAGGCTCGCGGAAAAAGAAAAGATTCAGTGACGAATGAGACGGCGTCCGGCATCCCAGTCGAGCCCTGCTACGGTCCGGATGATCTTGCCGGGTTCGATGCCTCTCGCGATCTCGGGAAGCCCGGCGCCTTTCCCTTCGTTCGAGGCATCTATGGTGATATGTACCGCGGCCGGCTCTGGACGATGCGCCAGTACGCGGGGTTCGGCACTGCTGAGGAGACAAACCGGCGCTACCGTTACCTGTTGAGCCACGGCCAAACCGGTCTGTCAGTCGCTTTCGACCTACCTACACAGCTGGGGTATGACTCCGATCACCAGATGGCAGCGGGTGAGGTAGGTAGGACCGGTGTGGCCGTTAGTTCGCTGCGCGACATGGAAGTGCTCTTTGAGGAGATACCGCTGGATGGCGTGAGCACCTCCATGACAATCAATGCGACGGCAGCTCCGATTCTGGCGATGTATGTCGCCCTGGCGAGGCGCCAGGGTGTGCCCGTTGCCTCGTTGCGGGGGACGGTCCAGAACGACATTCTCAAGGAATACGTAGCACGGGGCAACTACATATTCCCGATCGTTCCCTCGATGAGTCTGGTGACGGACATCTTCGCCTACTGCCGCGACTATCTTCCGAGATGGAATACGATTTCCATAAGCGGGTATCATATGCGCGAGGCGGGTGCGACTGCCGTACAGGAAGTAGCATTCACCTTGGCTAATGCGATCGCGTATGTGGAGGGGGCGATTGCTCGTGGGCTCGACGTCGATGAGTTCGGCGAGCGGGTCTCGTTCTTCTTCAACGCCCACAGTGACTTCTTCGAGGAGATTGCGAAGTTCAGAGCGGCGCGCCGTCTGTGGGCCACGATCATGCGCGACAGGTTTGGTGCGACGGAAGAACGAGCTCAGATGCTCCGGTTTCACACGCAGACGGCTGGCTCGACCCTCACGGCTGCGCAGCCGGAAAACAACATCGTGCGAGTCGCCCTGCAGGCATTGAGTGCGGTGCTCGGGGGAACGCAATCTCTTCATACTAACTCATTCGATGAGGCGCTCTGCCTTCCCACGGAGAAAGCGGCAACGATAGCGCTCAGGACACAGCAGATCATTGCCTATGAGAGCGGAGTGGCCCGGACGGTCGATCCGTTGGCCGGATCGTACACGATCGAGGTGCTGACCAACGAGATCGAGGGTAGGGCGGGGCGCTACCTCGAGGAAGTCGAGCGCCTGGGGGGAGCGGTCGCGTGTGTGGAGAGCGGGTACTTCCGACAGGAGATCGAGGAGAGCGCCTATACTAGGCAGCAGGAGATCGAGGAGGGTCGTCGTACCGTCGTCGGTCTGAATGCCTTCGAGACGGAGGAAAAAGTAGACATTGCCCTCCTGCGCGTCGATCCTGAGGTGCGCGCACATCGGATTCGGGAGCTGGAAGAACTGAGGCGGACGCGGGACAATGTACTGGCGGATCGCACCCTTGACGCGTTGCGGAAGGCTGCTGAGAGCGATGAGAATGTGATGCCGTCTCTTGTGGCGGCGGCCGACGCGTATTGTACGCTCGGCGAGATGACCGATGTGCTGCGTCAGGTGTTCGGAATCTACGAGGAGTGAGAAACGGCGGCGAGTAAATGTCCAGCGGGGGAGGTTGTGTGAAACGCATTGAACACATCGGAGTTGCCGTACGGGATATCGAGGCGGCTATCGCCTTCTACGGCGAGACGCTGGGGCTGGAGTTGTTGGGACGTGAGGTTCTCACAGACCTCTCGGTCGAGGTCGCCTTGTTCAGGATCGGCGATACCAAGATCGAGCTTCTCGCGGCTCTGGGCGGTAAGGGCACGATCGGGCGGTTCCTGGAGAAGCGCGGCGAAGGGGTGCACCACATCTGCTTTGAGGTGGACCGGCTGGTGGATCGACTCGCCGAGTTCGAGGTCCGTGGGTACCGGTGTATTGAGGGACCACAGCCTGGCGCTGAGGGAAAGACAGTCTGTTTTCTCTCACCGCGGGCGACGTTCGGCGTTCTTGTCGAGCTTGCCGAGATGCCGGGGAAGAGTAGAACGGGCTAGGCGTATCTCTGCGCGGGCAGTGAGATCGATTCGGAGGGTCTGATGGGATCAGACGATCGGATAGAGCCGGAGGGCCCTGTGGAGTCAGGGGAACTGACGGAGGGCGATGCGGCCGGGCCCGGGGTCGAAGTGGCCTCTGACGATGTCGGAGAGTCCGGGGGCGGGGGACAGGAGGATTCCATTCCAGTAGAGGAGCAGGCGGAGGAGCGCCCGCCCGCCAGGAGGAGGCGCCCTGTTGCCGGCCTTGCGGTAGCGTCGTATGTCTGCGGGACTGCAACCCTCGTGCCATTCGTCGGCATAGTCGCCCTCGTGCTCGGCATCGTGGCCAGGAACAGGATTCGCGCACGGGGTGAAGATGTCCGCGGCGCGGGACTCGCGACTGCAGGCGTCGTCCTGGGCGCATTTGGCACGTCGCTCACGGTCCTCGCGATCGTGGTCGGATTCGTTGCCCTCCCGGGGTACCTGCGCGACATCAGGGCGCACAAGGAGGCCCTGGTGCGCGCCAATATGAAAGCTGTCCAGGTTGCGATTGAGGAATTCAGGCTGTGGACGGGCGGTATGTGTCCCATGGGATGGCAGGACCCCGATGGCCGTGGCGAGCGGTTCGCTCTGTTGCTGGCCAACGATCTTGCCAATCCATTCACAGGAGAGATCGGGTCGGACCGTTGCATTCAGTTCGAGCGATGGCCTCCTCCCGAGAGGTACGCGGAGAGCGCGATTGAGGCGGGGGGAATCGTCATATATAGCGACCGAGATCGGTACATGGTCATTGGGGGTGGAGCGGATGGGGTGCCGTTGGTCTATGTGCTGTCTGGCGGTCCCTAATAGATAGTTGTGGCGTGCGGCAGGTGTGGCGTGTGGCAGCCGTGGCGCGCGACAGGTGTGGCATAGAGCAGGTGTGGCACAGATGAAGGAGGAATTCGATTGATACTCAGCCAGGAGCATCAGGAGTTCAGGGAGTGGATCCGCGAGTTCGCGCTGCGGGTGGTTGCCCCGCGAGCTGCCGAGATCGATGAGAAAGAGGAATTCTCATGGGATGTTGTGAAACAGATGGGTGAGTTGGGCATCATGGGCATTCCGTTTCCGGAGAAGTACGGCGGGGCCGGGCTCGACGCACTCTCTTATACAATTGCCGTAGAGGAGGTATCACGCGTCTGCGGCTCGACCGGAATCACGCTCGCCGCTCATGTCTCGCTGGGGGCGAATTCAATCCATCTCTTCGGGACCGAGGAGCAGAAGCAGAAGTATCTCGTCCCGCTGGCCAAAGGCGAATGGCTCGGAGCGTTCGGGTTGACCGAGCCCGAGGCGGGAAGCGACGCGGGGGCGACGAAGACCAGAGCTGTGCTGGATGGCGACGAATGGGTAATCAACGGAAGGAAGACATTCGTAACGAGCGGCTCGATTGCCGAGATGACTGTCATTACCGCTGTTACCGACAAGAGTAAGGGGAAGCGGGGCATCAGCTCGTTCATCGTCGAAAAGGGGACTCCTGGGTTCAGCCCGGGCAAGAAAGAGAAGAAGATGGGGCTGCGGGGCTCGGTCACCTCAGAACTCATCTTCGAGGACTGTCGTCTGCCGAGGGAGAACCTCCTGGGCAATGAGGGCGAGGGATATAAGCAGTTTCTCACTATCCTCGACGGGGGCAGGATTTCGATCGCTGCCATGGCCCTGGGTATCGCTCAGGGCGCGCTCGACGCGAGCATCGCCTACTCTAAGGAACGCGTCCAATTCGGCAAGCCGATCGGGGAGATTCAGGCGATCCAGTTCATGCTTGCTGATATGGCCACCGAGATCGAGGCGGCGCGGCAGCTCATCTACCATGGAGCGACGCTGGAGGACGCGGGCCAGCCGTTCATCACTGAATCGGCGATGGCGAAGCTGTTTGCGTCGCGGGTGGCAATGAAGGCGACGACTGACGCGATCCAGATACATGGTGGGTACGGGTACATGAAGGACTATCCAGTAGAGCGCTATTTCAGGGATGCCAAGTTGACCGAGATCGGCGAGGGGACGAGTGAGATCCAGCGCTTGGTGATTGCTCGCGAGCTTCTTCGCTGAGCGTGTGGTCTGACGTTCTCCCGATCCGCACCCCCCGATCCATACCCCACGTCGGTGCTTCCCGGGCAAACTGCCTGCACCGCCTGACGATTTGGCTTGACGCCAGCCGGGAGAGAAGATAACATCAACTTTGTGAACTTTTTCACAAGGATTCCATCACCGCCCGGACGACTTACAGAGAATGGGCGTGCGACAGGGATTTCTGCGCCGGTTCCGGCCGGCGCGGGAAGAAGAGTGGGAGAGTGATGGCGAGAGTCCAACACCTTCACCTGGGAGATTTCAGCATCTACTTCGTGCGCGATGGCAGTTTCTGGGTGGATGCAGGCTCGATCTTCGGCGCTGTTCCGAAGGTACTATGGAGTAAGGTCTGTCCGGCGGATGAGCGCAATCGTATGGAGCTCGCGATCAATCCCGTGCTCATCGACACTGAAGGCGGGTGGATCCTCGTTGACCCCGGAATCGGTGACAAGTATGACGAGAAGACGAGGAAGATTTACAATCTCGATAGATCGCTCGTCCTCGACCAGTGTCTGGCGGAGTTGGGGATCGATCGGACAGAGATCGGGACGGTAGTTCTTACCCACCTCCACTTCGATCACGCAGGAGCATGTACACGGGTCGAAGAGGAAGGCGAAGTAGTGCCGTCATTCCCCAACGCACGGCATATCGTGCAGAGACAGGAGTGGGAGTATGCCCGCAACCCGAACGAGAAGACGCGCACGGCGTACTTCGAAGATGACTTCATGCCCCTCGCCGGGCATGATCTGGTCGAGCTCGTCGATGGAGAAACGGAGGTCGCAGTAGGAGTTCGAACTCAGTTCACAGGCGGCCATAGTGGCGGCCATCAAGTTGTGTTGGTCGTGTCGAAGGGCCAGACCGCGGTAATCTGTTCAGATATTCTTCCCACGGTACATCATACTCCGCTCGCCTACGCTACGGCATTCGACGTACGTCCCCTGGAGACACTGGAGGCGAAGCGGAACATCTATCGACATGCCATCGGTGAGGGATGGCTTGTGATCCCGGCGCACGATACGAAGGTGAGAGCTGGCTACCTGAGAGAGACTGAAGGGAGGTTCACGCTGGAGCAGGAGGTCTAGGTGCCAGATCTGGAGTGATGAGACGGGCGAGAGAGAGGAGACGGACGAAAGAGAGGAAACGAAGTAGAAAGGAGCACACAATGTCGGTCGATAGGCGCGAGGTCGTTCTGGTGTCAGGCGTGCGGACGGCTGTGGGAGAGTTTCTCGGGACGCTCGCTCCGCTGACGGCGCCCCAGCTTGGGGCGAAGGTCATCGAGGAGACGGTCCGCCGTGCCGGCATCGAGGCCGGCGAGGTCGATGAAGTGATCATGGGGAACGTCGTAAGCGGAGGCATCGGGCAGGCACCGGCACGGCAGGCGGCGATTGCCGGCGGGATCCCTGCGGAGATTGCTGTGATGACGATCAACAAGGTGTGTGGCTCGGGTCTGAAGGCAGTCATGCTCGGGGCCCAGGCGATCGCTCTCGGGGATGCGGAGATCGTCGTCGCCGGGGGACTGGAGAGCATGAGCCAGGTTCCCTATTACCTCCCTAAGGCCAGAACCGGCCTGCGCATGGGGAATGCCGAGCTCGTCGACGGGGTGATTCACGATGGGCTCTGGTGCGCATTCGAGGACAAGCACATGGGCATGTCCGCCGAGTTCACCGCGGAGCGCTCGAAGATCACGCGGGAAGAACAGGACGAGTATGCCTACAATAGCCACAAGAAAGCGCTGGCGGCCATAGCCGGGGGGAAGTTCAAACAGGAGATCGTCCCTGTCGAGGTACCGCAGCGGAAGGGCGATCCGATCATCTTTGATACCGACGAGCGTCCACGCGAGGACATTTCTATCGAGAAGCTCGCCAAGCTCCGACCCGCGTTCAAGAAAGACGGGACCGTCACCGCGGGCAATGCGCCCGGACTCAACGATGGCGCAGCGGCGGTTGTGGTCATGTCGCGGGAGGAGGCCGATCGCAGGAAGATCGCGCCGATGGCGACCATAACGGGATATGCCGTCGCCGGTACCGAACCGAAGATGCTCTTCTATGCCCCGATCTATGCGGTGCGCAAGCTGATGGAGAAGACGGGTGCGTCGATCGGCGACTACGATCTCATCGAACTCAACGAGGCATTCAGCGCTCAGGCGCTCGCCGACGGGAAGGAGCTGGGGTGGGATTGGGATCGTGTCAACATACACGGCGGGGCAGTGGCCCTCGGCCACCCGATAGGGGCGTCAGGAGCGAGAGTGCTCGTCACGTTGCTCTACGCACTCAAGGATAGGAAGAAGAAGAAGGGCCTTGCGGTTCTCTGTCTGGGCGGAGGGCACGCCGTGGCCATGTCGGTGGAGATGGTGTAGGGGCCGTGTCGCCACGGGTTTTCGATCACCACGATTCGGAGGGGAGTGTTGATGGAGATCTCACGTGTCGGAATCGTCGGCGCCGGGACGATGGGCAGCGGGATTGCCCAGGTCTGTGCGGCCTCTGGAATAGATGTCACCCTTATCGATGTGAGCGATGAGGTGCTCGATCGCGCGCGGAAGACGATGGAGAAGAGCCTGGCCAGGCTCGTGAAGAAAGAAGCTATAACAGAGCAGCAGAGTACGGAGGCCCTGAGGCGCGTGAGCACGGCAACGTCCCTCTCGGCCGTGAAGGAAACTCAGTTCGTGATCGAGGCGGTGATCGAGGATCGCGATCTGAAGCGGAAGATATTCGCTGAACTCGATGGCCTGGCAGGCAAAGAGGTCATACTGGCGACGAACACATCATCGATCTCGATCACCGATATCGCGGCGGCGACCGGCCGCGCGGACAAAGTCATCGGCATGCATTTCATGAATCCCGTGCCGGTCATGAAGCTCGTCGAGATCATACGCGGTCTGGCGACGAGCGACGTGACTTACCAGGCGGTGGAGGCACTCGCCACGCGTGTCGGGAAGACGCCGGTCGAGGTGCAGGACTACCCCGGCTTCGTCTCGAATCGGGTGCTGATGCCCATGATCAATGAGGCGATCTATTGCCTCATGGAGGGGGTGGCCGATCGGGAGGCGATCGATACTGTCATGAAGTTGGGCATGAATCACCCCATGGGTCCTCTGGCGCTGGCCGATCTCATCGGGCTCGACGTCTGCCTCCACATCATGGAAGTCCTTTATTCCGGGTACAGTGACTCGAAATACCGTCCCTGTCCGCTGCTGAGGAAGATGGTCGCGGCAGGGCGTCTCGGGCGAAAGACCGCGAGCGGATTCTACGATTACTCAGCGTGAGGTGATGCGGCTCTGGCTGCAGCGGGATCGATGCCGCCGCTCTCACGCCGCGAGCAGCTGTGGGGAGACCGCGAGGTCTCTGCCGGCCGAAGCCGACAGCGAGGAGGAGGACGTCTATGAAGAAGGCGAAGGTCATCTGGATGAACGGGGAATTCGTGCCCTGGGACGAGGCTCAGGTGCACGTGCTGACGCACGGGCTACATTACGGGTCGAGCGTATTCGAGGGTATGCGTTGCTACAAGACGAAAAAGGGCCCGGCTGTGTTCAGGTTAGAGGACCACACCCAGCGGTTATTCCATTCGGCCAGGATCTACCGCATGGACATCCCCCATACTCCCGAGGAGATCAATGAGGCGATCCTCGAGACGATACGGAGGAACCGGCTGAAGTCGTGCTACATCCGCCCGCTGGTCTATCGGGGATATGGGGAGATGGGGGTGAGTCCGTTCAACTGTCCGGTCGACGTGGCGGTTGCCGTGTGGGAATGGGGGCAGTACCTGGGCCCGGAGGCGGTGGAGCAAGGCGTAGATGTGATGGTCTCGTCGTGGCAGCGCATGGCGCCCAACACATTCCCGGCAATGGCCAAGACGGGTGCCAACTATATGAACTCGCAGCTGATCAAGATGGAGGCCCTCCTCTATGGCTTCGTCGAGGGGATCGCGCTCGATGTCGCCGGCTATGTCTCCGAAGGCAGTGGCGAGAACCTGTTTATTCTGTGGAAGGGGGAGCTGTACACTCCGCCACTCGGCGCGTCCATCCTGCCGGGGATCACGCGCGATTCGGTGATCAGGTTGGCCCGCGACAACAAAATCGAGGTGAGACAGCACCTCATCCCCCGAGAATGGCTATACATGGCAGAGGAGGTCTTCTTCACGGGGAGCGCGGCCGAGATCACACCGATCCGCTCCATCGACAAGATCGCAATCGCCACGGGGAAGCGGGGACCGGTGACAGCACAACTGCAGAAGCAGTATTTCGGTGTGGCGTCCGGTCAGCGGAGAGATAAGTACGGCTGGCTGACGTATGTGTAGGAGTCTGCGGTCGGCAAGCGAGCACGTTCTCTGAAGCCAGGGAGCGAGAGAGCGATGAGGATAGCCATCGGAGCGGATCACCGTGGGTACAGCCTCAAGGAGAAAGTAATCCGCGCCCTCCGGGAGGAAGGGATTCCGGTCACCGACTTTGGTACGGAGAGCGAGGAGTCGTGTGACTATCCGGATAGTGCGTTTGCAGTTGCAGAATCTGTTCAGAAGGGTGAACATGAGCGCGGCGTGCTCATCTGCGCCAGTGGGATCGGCCACAGCATCGCCGCCAACAAGGTCGCAGGAATCCGGGCTGCGCTCTGTCTCGATATGAAGATCGCCCGGCTGTCACGCCAACATAACGATGCCAACGTTCTCGTGCTGGCGGCCGACTTCACCGACCACGACCAGGCAGTAATGATGGTGAAGGAGTGGTTGTCCACTTCCTTCGACGGTGGGCGCCATCAGAGACGTATCGAGAAGATCAGTCAGTTCGAGGCAGAATCGCGGTGCCGCGGGTAGGAGCCCGGGGCGTCGGCGAGGATCGTTCAATTTCAGTCTGGAAGGGCTCAGAGACCAGAGACTAAGGGGGAGACGAGATGCACAAGAAGCTCTTCATTCCCGGTCCGACAGAGGTGCGGCCGGAGATGCTCAAGCACATGGGAACGCCGATGATCGGCCATCGGTCAAAGGAGTTCTCCCAGCTGCTCGGCGAGGTGACGCCGAAGGTACAGAAGCTTTTGTACACAAAGGACCACGTCTTTATGTCCACCTCGTCATCTACTGGTGTGATGGAGGGCGTGGTGAGAAACCTTGTCGAGAAGAAAGTGCTGGCGTGCTACTGCGGTGCGTTCAGCGAGCGCTGGGCGGAGATCGCGGAGGCGAACGGGAAGGAGACAGACCGCCTTGAGGTCGAGTGGGGAAGGGCGATCCTGCCCGAGATGGTCGATGAGAAACTGAAGAAGGGCGGCCACGAAACGGTGATCATCGTCCACAACGAGACATCGACCGGGGTGATGAACCCGATTCGGGAAGTCGCCCAGATGATGAAAGAGAAGTACCCCGATGTGCTGCTCGCGGTCGATGCGGTGAGTTCGATGGCAGGAGTGAAGATCGATGTTGACGGGTGGGGTCTCGATGTGTGCCTCGCCGGGCTTCAGAAAGCATTCGCCCTGCCGCCCGGGCTCGCGGTCTTCTCCGTGTCGGATCGCGCTCTCGAGAAGGCGAAGAAGGTGCCGCATCGAGGGTACTATTTCGACTTCCTTGTCTTCCGCAAGTACTGGGACAAGGTCCAAACGCCGACAACTCCCTCGATCCCTCACCTGTTCGCCCTCAACAAGCAGATGGACGACATGTTCAGAGAAGGGTTGGAGCAGCGGTTCGCGCGTCACGGGCAGATGGCGAAGGTCGCACGCGACTGGGGGAAGAAGCATTTCGCCCTGTACGCGCAGCCCGGGTATGAGTCGGTGACCCTGACGACCTATGTCAACACCCGCGAGATCAGCGTAGCTGGGCTCAATGAGGAGCTGGCGAAGCGGGGAGCAGTGATTTCGAACGGCTACGGAAAGACCAAAGAGAAGGCATTTCGCATCGCTCATATGGGCGATACGACCCTGGATGAGTTGAATGAACTCCTCGGGTGGATCGACGAGATACTCGGGCTGAGCTAGCCGACAGGTCCCACCAGGATCGCTGTAGTGCAGCGGCATGCGGAGGTGAAATTGAGATGAAGATACTCGTTTCTGACCCACTGGCCCCGGAGGCGCTCGAACGCCTGAAGGCCGCACAGGGAGTCGCGGTAGACGTGAAGACGGAGATGACTCCCGAGGAATTGGTCGGCGCCATCGGGGAGTACGACGCGATTGTTGTGCGGAGTGCCACTAAAGTGACCGGTGATGTCGTCGCGGCCGGGAAGAACCTGAAGGTGATCGGGCGCGCGGGCATCGGCCTCGACAATATCGATGTCAAGGCGGCCGAGAAGGCAGGGATCAAGGTTGTCAACACGCCGGCAGCGAGCTCGATTTCGGTAGCCGAGCTTGCCCTGGCACACATGTTTGCCCTGTCTCGCCAGATCCCGAAGGGGACCGCAGGCCTCAAGGCGGGGAAGTGGGAGAAGAAGGCCCTGAAGGGAGTAGAGCTGTACAACAAGACGCTCGGCATTATCGGGACCGGACGGATCGGCCGCGAGCTCGCGAAGCGGGCGGCAGCGCTCGGCATGACCGTGCTGGGGTACGATCCCTACATCACCCAGGCAGACCTTGGCGACGTGCAGGTGAAGCTCGTGCCCCTCGACGAGCTGCTGGAGAAGTCCGATTTCATCAGCCTCCACCTCCCCAAGACCGAGGAGACGACGCATCTCCTGGGCCAGCGCGAGTTCGCGAAGATGAAGAAGGGGGTGCGGATCATCAATTGTGCCCGGGGAGGGACGATCGACGAGAACGCGCTGTACGACGCTATCGTGGGGGATCAGGTGGCGGGAGCCGCGCTCGATGTGTTCGAGACCGAACCGCCGGGTGAGCACAAGCTCATGGGTCTCGATCAGGTGATCGGCACCCCCCACATTGGTGCTGCCACTATCGAAGGTCAGTATCGAGTGGGGATAGAGGTTGTCGATCGCGTCCTCGAGGGGCTGGGCGTTCAGCGGGCATAGGTCTGACAGGCATCCGGGGCGGCTTTGCGGCTCGTCTGTTGAACATATAGAGTATGAGGTAGGATTCGATGGCGAAGATCTTTCCATTTCGCGGGATTCGCTATGACGTCAGCAAGGTAGGAGATCCGAGGCTGCTCGTCACTCCGCCGTACGATGTCATCTCGCCCCAGGATCAGGAGCGATTCTATGGCAGGAGCGAGGACAATATCGTGCGCATCATTCGGGGCAAGGATGAGTCGGGCGACGATGAGAAACGCAACAAGTACCAGCGGGCGGGCGAATACTTCACTCGGTGGCTCGCCGAGGGCGTGCTCGTCGAGGACGGGCGGCCGGGGCTCTATCTCTGGGATCAGGAGTATAAGGTCCGCGGAGGCACAAAGGTGAGGCGCGGGTTTGTCGCCATGACCCGGATCGAGGAGCTGGGCGAGGGGGTCGTGCCACATGAGAAGACGCTGGCAAAGCCGAAACAGGATCGCCTCAATCTGATGCGAGCGACGCAGGCATTCTTCGGCCAGATCTTCGTCCTCTATTCCGATCCGAAAAAGGTGATAAACGGTCTCCTCGGGAGCGCGGCTGCAGAAACTTCTCCGCTGGCCGATTTCGTGTTCGATGACGGTGTCCGCCAGAAGATGTGGCGGATAGAAGACGAGGACGTTATCGGCAGAGTGACAGAAGGAATGGCCGGCCAGCCTCTGTTCATAGCCGACGGGCATCACCGCTATGAGACGGCTCTCACATACCGGAATGAGATGCGTGCACAGGGGATGAAGTGTGAGGGGGCGGAGAGCTTCGAGAATGTGATGATGACGTTCGTCAACATGGATGATGAGGGACTCTCGATCTTCCCTACGCATCGGTTTGTGTACGGGCTCGAGGATTTCGACCGGGATACGTTTCTCAGCGAGCTCCAGGAGCACTTCTGGGTCGAGCCGTTCGCAGGTGGCAAGGGTGAGGGAGCAGTGGCAGCGTTCATCCGGGAGCTGGAGTCGAGAGGGGCGGACGGGCACGTATTCGGCCTGTACACAGGCGGGGGCACCTATCACCTATTCGGGCTGCGGGACGAGAGCTATGCCGACAGTTTCGGCGTGGCTGACCGCTCCAGAGAGTGGCGTCGACTCGATGTCGCCATCCTGCATACGCTTGTCCTCGATCGCGTTATGGGCGTCACCCCGGAGAAAGTCGAGGAGCACATCAAGTATACGAGAGACGATGCTGAAGCGATCGCGGAAGTCGATAGCCGCAAGTACCAGTTATCATTCCTCATGAACGCCACGCGGATCGGGGAAGTGAAGGCGATAGCAATCAACCGAGAGCGAATGCCTCAAAAGTCGACCTACTTCTATCCGAAGGTGCTCACGGGCCTTGTGGCTTGCCGGATCTATCTCGTCGAATAAGAGGCGGCACGTCGGTTAACCGAATCTCATCGACGGCGGCACTCTGTCGACTCAGGGTCCGGAGCTTTCTGTTGATGTTGGTCCTCCCCGCCGTTGCGCGGACTGTCCGCGCAATCGAGATTTCCTCATCGCAGACGGCAAGTCCTGAGGGGGCTGCCGCCCCTGCTGAGTGGGGCGCATCTCCCGGGGGTTTCGTGCTGTGCGGGGTCTGTGACGTCATATCTGCACGAGAGGAGTGCGTTCTTCGGGGTACATTCCGGGATCGCGGGATTATTGGGTTGACAGCGCGAGAGCGGCTGGGGTAGTATCCGTGCTCCAGTACCGTCCTACTTTTTCCCAGGGCAAGCCCAATGAAGTGTCCATTTTGCGGATTCGAGGAGGATCGCGTCATCGACTCCCGCTCCTGCCAGGAGGGGAGGGCAGTGCGGAGGAGACGGGAGTGTCTCGGTTGTCACCAGCGATTCACGACCTACGAATACATCGAGCGATCGCCGCTGATGGTCGTTAAGCGAGATGGCCGCCGGGAGCCGTTTGACCGCGAGAAGCTTCTCGCGGGGATAGTGACGGCCTGTCGCAAGCGGCCAGTTTCGATGGATGACATCGAAGCGATGGTGAATGAAATAGAGGCCGAGCTGTCCAACCCTTCGGTGAGCGAGGTGACTTCTCTCGAGATTGGGGAGAAGGTGATGGAACGCCTCCGCCGCGTCGATGAGGTCTCCTATGTGCGGTTCGCCTCTGTCTATCGGAAGTTTCGTGATACAAGCGAGTTCATGGAGGAGCTGAAAGGGCTGTTGGGCAAGGAGTGAAGCATCGATCGATATCGATGAGTCGGGGGGTCCAGGCGTCAGGAGGTCACTGATCGATGTGGAGACGAGGATTTCCCGGGGGGACACATCCTCATTACCATAAGGACCTGAGTTCAGGCAAGGCAATCGAGGAACTCGCGGCGCCGGAGGAGGCCGTCATTCCCCTCCATCAGCACACCGGGGCGCCGTCTGAGCCGATCGTGAAGGTGGGGGATCGTGTCAGGGTGGGGACGAAGATCGGCGAGGCTGCGGGCGCGATTTCGGTGCCCACGCACTCCTCGATCGCCGGCGAAGTGAAGAAGATCGAGCCGCGACCTCATCCGCTCGGGGCGAATATCCTCTCGGTCGTCATCGCCAACGATGGAAGCGACGAGGAAGAGGAGAAGGCCGTCCTGAAGCCGGCCGCGGAGCAGACCCGGGAGGAGATGATCGGGGCGATTAAGGAGGCGGGGATAGTGGGTCTGGGGGGAGCTGCGTTCCCCACGTTCTTCAAGCTCTCTCCCCCTAAGGACTACCCGGTGGACACTGTTATCCTCAACGGCGCGGAGTGCGAACCATACCTTACTGCCGATCATCGCCTCATGCTCGAACACGCGGAGGAGATCGTACAGGGCGGGAAGATTATCATGAAGGTCCTCGACGCTCGTCAGGGGTTCATCGCCATCGAGGAGAATAAGCCCGATGCCATTGCATTGATGGAGAAACTCGTCGCGGGCGGGAACGGGTTTCGGGTGGCAGAGATGCCGGAGCGCTATCCTCAGGGGGCCGAGAAACAGCTGATCAAGGCCCTTCTGAGGCGTGAAGTTCCATGCGGCGGCCTGCCGTTTCATGTGGGGACGCTCGTACAGAATGTCGGGACGGCTCTGGCGATATATGAGGCCGTCACTGAGGGGCGACCTCTGACAAGGCGTGTCGCCACTGTGACCGGATCAGCGGTCGCCGAACCGAAGAACCTCATGGTGAGGATCGGTACTCCGGTGGCGCAACTGATCGAGGCGTGCGGAGGATATCGTGGGGAAGTAGGGAAGCTCATCGTCGGAGGGCCGATGATGGGTCTTGCTCAATTCACCGATGAGGTGCCGGTGATAAAGGGAACGAGCGGCATCCTTGTGCTCACGGAGGAAGAGGCCGTCGTCCCGGATCCTGAGCCGTGCATACGGTGTGCCCGCTGTGTCGATACCTGCCCCATGCGCCTGGTGCCGTGCACGATCCAGGACTACGTAGAGTACG
The DNA here is from genome assembly GCA_001303705.1 of candidate division TA06 bacterium SM23_40. Classification (GTDB taxonomy): domain Bacteria; phylum LJUI01; class LJUI01; order SM1-40; family SM1-40; genus SM1-40. The sequence continues at coordinate 25,320 of LJUI01000003.1, read as the reverse complement.
GATTGCTCGACGAGGCGACTGATTGGGGGCTGATGGACTGCATTGAATGCGGCTGTTGCGCGTTCGTCTGCCCGGCGCGGCGACGGCTCGTCGGGTTCTTCAAGTATGGCAAAGCGCTGGTGATGGAACGGAGGAAGAAGAGCGCGGCCTCCTAGAGGCGGTGTCCTCCATCAAACAGACGTGGGTGCCGGGAAGAGACTTCGATGCGTTAGCTGGATCTGTGGTGCGACTGCGGACGAGAGAGGTATGGAAGATCGCACGGAGGACGGCCGCTGACTATGGAAGCGAGACTCATCGTATCGACATCGCCTCATGTGCGCACCGACCAGGATGTCCAGACTATCATGTTCCAGGTCGTCGTCGCGCTCATGCCCGCCCTTGTCGGTGCGATCTTCTTCTTCGGGGTGAGAGCTCTCTGGCTCACGCTCATAAGCGTCGCTACGGCAGTGGCGACTGAGGCTCTGGTGCAGTGGCTCCGGCGGAAACCGATTACCATTGCTGATGGCAGTGCCGTCGTCACCGGGATCCTTCTGGCGTTCAATCTGCCCGGCAAGACTCCGCTATGGCTCCCCGTGGTCGGTTCCTTCTTCGCGATCGCGATTGTCAAGCAACTCTTCGGTGGACTCGGGTACAACGTTATCAATCCGGCACTGGCCGGGAGAGCACTGTTGATGGCCTCCTGGCCTGTCCACATGACGGCAGACTGGGCGGCGCCATCACGGGGGGTGATGTCCGGCATCGCGCAGGATCTCGGGCTCGATGCAGTGACGACTGCCACGCCGCTCAATCTGTTCAAGATGTCGAAACAGGTACTCAGCGACCCCAACGCTCTCGCCGGGCAGGTGGAAGAGGCGAGAGTCGCGCTCGCCGCACTCGGGTCGAGGGGCACACTCGTCAATCTCTTCTGGGGGAATGTTGGCGGATGTATCGGGGAGACAAGCGCAGTGCTGCTCCTTCTGGGAGCCCTCTGGCTCTTCTACAAGCGGATCATAGAGTGGCGCATTCCTGTATCATACGTGGGCACGGTCCTCGTTCTGGCCTGGGTGGCGGGAGGGACGGAGGGCCTGTTCAGCGGGAATGTGCTCTTCCACGCCATGTCCGGGGGGCTCCTGTTGGGGGCGATCTTCATGGCCACCGATATGGTGACCTCGCCGGTGACACCGAACGGTCGGATCATATTCGGAGTTGGCTGTGGGGTATTGACGATGCTCATCCGGCTTGTGGGAGGATATCCAGAGGGCGTCTCCTATTCTATTCTGTTGATGAACGCGGCGACCCCGCTCCTCGATCGCTGGACACGCCCCAAGAAGCTGGGCGAGCGGACGCTGATGAAAGCGTCGCAATAGTGGGGGATGATCGGGAGGTGGCCGTGCGGCAGCCACGCGGGGTGGGCCCGGAGTTGAGGGACTTGTGTGAGAGAGCTGGGCGGCCGGTTGGCAACAGAGATTCGAAGGAGTGGTAGATGGGACGGTTGATTATTTCGCTCGCAGTCGCCTGCTTTGCCGCTGCGTTCGGTCTCGCGCTCGTCAACGCGGTCACGGAAGCGCCGATCGCGGAGCAGAGACGGCTCGAGGTATTGAGGGCAGTCGAGGAAACACTGCCTCCGTTCGATAACGATCCGGTCGGGGAGGCTCTGCACATGCCTGTCATCCCTCCCGGGGAGGAGGTGCCGGAGACGGTTACCGTCTATGTGGGCGAGCGCGGTGAAGAACCGACCGGCGTGGCCTTTGCAGTGAAGGGTGAAGGATACGGCGGGTTCATTACCGTCATGCTCGGCGTTGATCTCCAGGGCGTGATCAGCGGCATCCAGATACTCGAGCATCTGGAGACACCGGGGCTCGGCGCCAACATCGAAAAATCATCTTTCACTGTCCGGTTCAAGGGTAAGTCGCTGGAAAACTCCAGGCTCGTCGCAGGTAACCTGGCCGTGATCAATGATGGAGGGGATATCGACGCACTCACCGGCGCCACCATCTCGCCGCGCGGTGTGGCCGCCGGCGTGAGCTGGGGGTTGAAGATCTTCAGCGAATATCGTGGTCGGATTCTCGAGGAGGCCCGGGAGGGACCGAGTCCGGCATCAACGGGGACCGAGCCGGGCACGGGGCCCGATGCCGGGCAGGAGCCGATCCCTGTGAGGGGGGAGGATCGATGAGCTTGTGGCATGAGTTCAACAAGGGAATTGTCTCGAGGAACCCGCTGCTGCGCCTAGTGCTCGGCATGTGTCCCGCACTTGCCGTCACGACCGCTGCGGCAAACGGCGTAGCCATGGGGTTGGCGGCAACGTTCGTGCTCGTCTGCTCGAATTTCGTCATCGCTGTATTTCGGAAGGCTATCCCCCCCGCTGTGCGCATACCGATCTTCATCGTCGTCATAGCCTCATTCGTCACCGTCATCGATCTCGTGATGAACGCGTTTGCTCACGAGATGCACAAGGTGCTCGGCCTGTTCGTGCCGCTCATTGTAGTCAACTGCATCATTCTCGGCAGGGCAGAGGCGTACGCATCGCGCAATCCCGTCCTCGCCTCGATTCTCGACGGCCTCGGCATGGGGATCGGGTTCACACTCGCTCTCGTCGTGCTCGGGGGGATCCGCGAGATGCTGGGAAACGGGACTATCTTCGGCGTCTCCGTAGTCACCGCAGCCTATGAGCCGGCCATCATTATGCTCCTGCCGCCCGGGGCGTTCCTCGCTCTGGGATTGCTCCTGGGGGCAATGAACAAACTCACCGGAGTCGAAGGGTCATAGCAATGGGAGAATTGTTCGTCATCTTCGTCGCCGCTGTACTCGTCAACAACTTCGTACTTGCCAGATTCCTCGGCATCTGCCCGTTTCTCGGTGTCTCGAAGAAAGTTGAAACGGCGTTTGGGATGGGCATGGCGGTGATCTTCGTGATGACGCTCGCCTCAGTAGGCACTATCCTGCTGTACAACTACGTCCTCGTTCCCCTCAATCTGGGATTTCTCCAGATTGTGGCCTTCATCCTCGTCATCGCTTCGCTTGTCCAGTTCGTGGAGACCGTGTTGCGGAAGACTGTTCCCGCCCTGTACAAGGCATTGGGGATCTACCTCCCCCTGATCACAACTAACTGTGCCATCCTGGGGCTGGCGTTGCTCAATGTGATGAAGTCCTACAATTTCCTGAAGAGCGTTATCTTCGGACTGGGGGCGGGGATCGGATTCACGCTGGCGCTGTTGATCATGTCCGGGATTCGCGAGCGGCTCGAGTTCGCTGATGTCCCGAAGTCCCTGAGAGGCGTGCCGATCGCCCTGATTACCGCCAGCCTGTTATCTATTGCGTTTCTCGGCTTCACCGGGTTGATCAAGATGTAGAATAGCGTGCAGCATGTGAAGGGGCGCCGGATCGATGGATGAGGAACGAGACGAGAAGGTGATGCCCCTTCTCGACCATCTCGAGGAGTTGAGGTGGAGGATCATTGTCTGCCTCATCTCCGTTGCCGTATTCGCCATTGTCGGCTGGTTCCTCTCTCCCTATCTGATCAGGATCCTCGCCCGCCCGGTTGGAGCGCTGTACTTCTTCACCGTTACCGGAGCGTTTCTGGCGCGGCTCAAGGTTGCCATCGCAGTCGGGGTAGCCGCCAGCACTCCGGTCATTCTATACCAGGCCTGGGCATTCGTCGTGCCGGCCCTGAGCAAGCGCGAGCGTGGGTACGCCCTCCCTGCCGTGGTGAGCGCCACGCTCCTGTTCGTCGTCGGTGTAGGATTCGCGCTGTTCGGTATCCTCCCGCTGGCGGTTCGCTTCTTTCTCCGGTTCGGTGCCGAGTCGTTGGAGGAGCTGATCAGCGTTGACCGGTATTTGTCGTTCGTCCTCCAGTTATCGATCGGCTTCGGTGTCGTGTTCGAGCTCCCCGTCATCGTACTCTTCCTGAGCAAATTGGGGATCGTGACAGCCGACGGACTCCGGGAGAAGAGGCGGGCGGCCGTAGTGGCTATCGCCCTCATGGCAGCAATGCTCACCCCGCCCGATGTCGTCACGATGGCGGCCCTGGGCATCCCGCTTCTCATACTATACGAAGTGAGCATCTGGGTGGCGAGAGTGGCGGGCCGTCCTCCGCCGGGACCTGATTAGGAGATAGCCCGGTGCCGGCACGTGAATATGCGCACTGGCGATCTGTGGAGATGGCGGGCGGGGTGAGACTATGCGGCAGGAGATTGAAGCTTGACAGGAGGGGTGAAAGGGGTTACAAAGGGGGAGATTTGGTGCCCTGAGTCGGGGCAGTGTGGCGGCAATCAGACGTGGTGGGGCATTCTGTTCCAGGAGTGAAAGGAGGCGCGCGATGAACGCTTCCAGCGAACGTGGAGAGAGCGGGCCGCGTGGCGAGGAAATAGAATGCAAGAAGATGCTTCGCCTTCGTCAGGATTCTGAGTGGATCGCGAGGCAGTATCATGAGTTGAAGACTCAGTACCTCAATAGCTTCGTGGCCGTACTCGATGGGGAGGTGGTGTGTCATCATACAGACATAGTGGAGCTCACCAGGCAGCTCGATGAGCTTTTTGGCGAAGAGTCGAGATTCATTGCCACGGAGTTCATCGGGAAAGAAAGGATGATCATCAGCTTGTGAAGATCAAGGGATATTTCCACTGGGACGGCTCGGCATGTCTCGACGTGATGGTTGAACTCCCGGAGACGCGGGTGAGACGAGCCGTTTCATTTGTCGTTGATACTGGTGTGCTTCGCACGATTATCAGTGAGAGGGATGCGCTGAAGCTCGGCGTAGAATTCGAGTCTATCGCCAGGATGGAGGAAGGGATGCTCGGGATCGGCGGCTTCGCCGATACGTACTACGTCGAAGATGCCATCCTCAGCTTCTTCTCCGAAGAACACCGGAGATATGAGGAGCGACTCGACCGTATCTTCATAAGCCGTCAGGCCGACCTGCCTGACGAAATCAAGAATCAGATACCGAGCCTCCTGGGTCGGGATGTAATCAATAAAATGGCACTGGTGGTGGACAAGCGTCGGGAGCTGGTTGCGCTGACAGACGAGGCGCTGGACATCTGATGAAGATCGGTCTCCTGTCCCCTTCCCCGGCCGTGATGACGTCGATTCGCCAGAGGAAGCACTTCGGGAGCCGGCCCAGCGGGGCCGATACATCTGGTGAGCAGCAGCAGAGAGGGATGGCGGAGAGTCTGCTGACCGCGAAGGAGGAACGAACGTGAGTGCACTATCGGTCGTTGAAACCCGCATCTTCGATCTGCTCTTATTCGGATATGGGCTCTCCTGTCTTCTGTATCTTATCTATCTGATTGTACCCAGGCGGCTGACCGGGAGGGCGGCCACGTCTGTCCTCGTCCTCTGCCTGGTGGCACATACGGCCGTCATCGTTCTGCGCTATGCCGAGGCACAACGGCCACCCTTCCAGACTCTCTACGAGAGCCTCTCCTGGTTCGCCTGGACGAGCGTTCTCGCATATCTATTCGCGGAGTGGCGACGGAAGATCAGGGTGACAGGAGTCATCGTCACAGCTGTTGCCACTGCTGCCTGCATCTATGCCAACACGCTTCCGCATGGCGTCAAGCCGTTGTACCCCGCGCTCCAGAGCGTCTGGTTCTTCTGGCACGTCTCCGTCGCATTTGCTTCGTATGCGATCTTCGTCGTCGCATTTGCTGTCGAAGTGAGCTACCTTGTAGCCGCGCGCCAGGTGAGGAGGGGGAGAGGTTTAGCATATGGTCTCGATCGGGATTCCGTGATCGTGTTCCACCGCATGGCATACAATCTCATACTGTTCGGCTTTCCGCTACTCACATTTGGGATCTTTTCGGGCGCTGCCTGGGCTGAGACTGCCTGGGGACGGTACTGGGCATGGGATCCGAAGGAGACGTGGTCACTCATCACGTGGACCGTCTACGCCATCTATCTCCACGCCAAGGTGACGCCGCGATGGTCCGGCGGGCGGGCGTCGGCGCTCAATATTCTGGGTTTCATCTGTATGATCTTTACGTTCGTGGGTGTGAACTGGCTGGCCAAGTTGCTCGGCCTCCAGAGCCTCCACCTCTATGCTGTATAGAGTGGATATCCCTGAAGTCTGGAGTGGGTGTCGAAGAGAGATCGGTGCAATTCTGACATGATGGAGATACCATGAGACAGTTCTATCGTGCATTCATCTCGACGAAGATCTCACTATTTCTCCTGGCTCTCCTGGCGATCGTAATGCTGGTCGGCACAATCGTCCCCCAGCTGCCGCTGGGAGGATCAGAAGAGGACTATATCGCCTCCTGGGGCTTCGGTAAGTTCGCGCGGCTGTACGCATGGGGACTGATGGACATCTTCCATACTCCATGGTTCCTCTTCCTCGGCTTCGTTACCTTTCTCCAGCTCTTGCTCTGCACGATCGACGGATTCACAACACTGCGTCGGCGGGCGGTGGCATCGCCGGATATCCTGCGCATGGGAGCCCGCCGCGTACTCGATGTCACAGATGACAGCATGCAGAGGCTGTGTGATTTTCTGGCAAGGCGTGGCTTCCGGACCACTTCCTTTTCTGAGGGCGGCAGTGATATCGTCGTCGCCCAGCGTGGCCTCCCCTCCCGGCTGGTGTCGATCCTCTACCATCTTGCACTCTTCCTGTTCGTGATCGGGTTCGTGTTGACCGCTCGCTATGTCCAGATGGGGGACTTCTATCTCTATCCTGGAGAGCGTCGCTCTCTGCCCAAAGGGCAGTTCGCCCGAGGGACCGCCGAGGGCGATAGTTTCGAGCTGGAACTGAAGGAGTTCATCACCGAGCAGACCTGGTTCAACGAGAGTTACTTCCCCAGGGACTGGAAGAGCAGCTTGGTCGTGTACGAAGGCGGAGAGGAGAAGACCAGAGAGACGATCGAGGTGAATACGCCTCTCCGCTATGCCGGGATCACGGTGTACCAGTACGATTTCCGCCAGGACTTCAAGCTTCAGGTATCTGTGGATGATACGATGGAGTCGGGGCAGGGCGCCGGGGCCCTCCAGGCTGGGGCGACCCCCGTTCCGTCGGTTGTGAGCGGAAGTGCGTACGAGAAATTCAGGGTACCGGGGCGTATCGAGGAGTTCATGGTGAGGACGATCTACGTGGGAACGCTGTTCGATAAGGGCGATGAGCCCGAACCGATCGTGCCCAATACCACGCTCTATGTGTACAAGGAGGATGCGCCGATGGGGAGGGAGAAGCTGGGGACGCTGGTGCAGGATGAACCCCTCTCGGCGCTGGGTCTGACGTTTACGCTGACGGAGGTGAGGGAGGCGAGCGGCCTCAATTGGCGCCGTGATCCAGGCATTCCGCTCCTCTGGTTCGCGTTCATCACTTTTATGCTCGGCATGGGAGTGCGCGTCTTCCTCCCCAGTTATAAGCTCACATTCTTGCACGATAGGGAAGCGAAGAAGGTCTATGTGGGAGGGAAGGTCTCCGGCCTTGCAGCCTATCTCGACGAGGAGATCGGGCGCATCGCGGGAACGCTCTCATAATGTCGGTGGCTCGAGGAGTCATGCCGACGAAGTTCCTGAGTGCCTCCAGAGTTGTAGATTTCATAGTGCTCGGCGCTGCGACCTCGGCCCGAGCGGTTGTGTCGTCTCTCTGCGTGTGGGAGCGGGGCGACGAGTGGGTTGAGCCCTTCGGCTGGAAGGGAGGCCGGCCGGGCGCTCCACATCGACGGCGAGGTGAATCTCTAGCAGTCTAGGGGAAGAGACCTCTGAACATGTAGGTCTGTTCGATGCGCTTGAGGGCGAGAATGTAGGCCGCCATGCGGAGGCAGGTCTTGCAGGTGGCCGCCTCGTCCCAGACCTCCCAGAATGTGGTCTTCAGCCGGCCTTCCATTCTGGCCCGGATATCCTCCAGTGGCCAGGCCATTCCCTGTCTTGCCTGCACCCACTCGAAATAGCTCACGATGACCCCGCCGGCATTGGCGAGGATGTCCGGCACGACGATAGTGCCCTTCTCTTCCAGAATATGATCGGCCTCGGGGGTGATGGGCCCGTTGGCGCCCTCCACGATCATTTTCGCTCTCACGTGGGGAGCGTTGTTTTTGTGGATCTGGCATTCCAGAGCTGCCGGCACCAGCAGGTCGACGTCAAGGCTGAATAACTCTTCTCCGGGAAGACGGGCGCCCGGGAAGCCGTCGATCGTGCCAGATTCCTCGACGTGGGCACAGAGGTCCTCGACGGGGAATCCATTCTCGTCAGTGATGGCTCCAGTCTTGTCTGACACGGCCACGACCCTGGCTCCCATCCCGGCGAGTGTGCAGGCTGCATAGGAGCCCACGTTGCCGAATCCCTGAATTGCTACGGTCACGTCCTTCATGTCGAGCTTGAGGGCCTGTACCAGCTCCCGGGCGATAATCGCCGCGCCCCTGCCCGTGGCCTCCTTGCGTCCGAGGGACCCCCCGAGTATTTCCGGCTTCCCGGTGACCACGCCCGGTTCGGTATGGCCGGTCAGCATGCTGTAGGTATCCATGATCCATGCCATGTTGCGAGCATTGGTGTAGACGTCGGGAGCAGGGATGTCTATGTCGGGGCCGAGGATCGGCATGATCTCTGTGGTGTATCGCCGTGTAAGATGTCGCAGCTCGCGCTCCGACAGCGCGTCGGGGTCGCAGGCTATGCCACCCTTTGCTCCACCGTATGGCAGGTCGATCAGGGAACATTTCCATGTCATCCAGGCTGCGAGCGCTATGACCTCGTCCTCCGTGACGTCGGGATGGAATCTGACCCCACCCTTGACAGGTCCTCGAAGGGCGTTGTAGTGGCAGCGGTAGCCCGTGAAGACCTGCACTGTGCCGTCGTCCATCTCAATGGGCACAGAAACCCTGAGGACGCGCTTGGGGTGGGCGATTATGGCGAGGAAATCGGGATCAAGGTCGGCGGTCTGCGCAGCGCGATTGAGCTGCTGTCTGGTCATATCACCTATTGACGTCTGCGGCATGTGAGTCGCTCCTCAGTAGAGCAGCCTGTTGCCCGGCTGTTTTGGCATGCTCGCCCGGTTGCATGATCGCCCATACGACGCGATGCCTGTGGAGACCGGCGTCAAGAGCCACTGAATGAGCAGCTGGACGGTGGCTCGGGAGCCGGTGGACCTGAGCATCGCCGGCGAATATGTCGGTCTCGGAACGATTGATCTGGAGCGGTGGCAGGTCCGCCGATATCCTGACGGCTTCGCCGCCTGTACACAGTGATACAACGTCCCTGTTCATATTGTCAAGCACGTTCAGGGCAGTGGGGGGTGCAGTATCCGGGCCCAGGCCCGGACTCGCATCACCGGGCGATCGGGCCGGGGCCGGGTGTCGGACCGCAAAACTGACGGCTAGGCGAGACATCGGGAACTATCGGCAGGTGAATGTGTTCCTGCAGACGGAAGAAATTCTTCTTGCCATCCGGATAACTACGTGATATCTTTCACATAGTCTGTGGTCGCCGATTCCTGGCGATGTCCGGTGATTCCTCCTTGCTTGGCGGTTTCGTCACCTGGATGATCCGCGGGGTCGGTCCCGAGACACCAGCCAGTAGCAGGGGTGAGAGGGGGGTGGGTCACCGATCCACCTCTCCATTGTCCCGATGAATCGCGGGAGTAACAATTGAGCAGGAGACGGAGGTATCGATGACAGAAGTAGCGGTTGCGGAAGCCTCGATGGTCGTGGAAGAGAGTATCGAGAGACAGGGAGAATTCCTCATTGCGGTTTTACAGGATATTCAGGAGCACTACAACTATCTCCCCGAGGCGGCACTCCAGGAGGTCGCTGCCAGACTCGACATTCCGCTCAGAGACGTCTATGGAGTTGCTACGTTCTATCGTTCATTCAGTCTCGCGCCGAAAGGGGAGCACATCGTCACGGTCTGCCTGGGTACTGCCTGTCATGTCCGTGGCGGAGCGAGAATAGTTGAGGCACTGGCGAGAGAACTCGAGATCGAGGCTGGCGAGACGACGCCCGACCTCGAGTTTACTCTAGAGACTGTCAATTGCCTCGGTTGCTGCGCCATAGGGCCGATCGTCGTTGTCGACGGCGAGTACCACGGTGAGATGACGGCGCAGGGGGCCGTGAATCTGGTAAGGAAGATCCAGAAGGCGGAGAGAGTGTAATGGCTAACCTGCGATCGATTAATGACCTTGAGCGGTTGCGGAAGGAGATAGTGAAGGATCGGGATCCTGACAGGGCGGTCATATCGATATCCTCCGCGACCTGCGGCCAGGCCCGGGGTTCGCTCGATATCGTGCAGGCTTTTGAGGAAGCGATCGGGGGACACGAGGATAGGATATCCCTGCGGGTGACCGGTTGTCACGGGTTCTGCAACGCAGAGCCGAACGTCATAATCTATCCGGGTGAAATCTTCTACCAGCACCTCAAGCCCGACGATGCTTCAAGGGTGGTAGAGTCCGTGCTGAAGGAGGAGATCGTCGACAACCTCGTGGTGTCGGAGAACGGCGATCGATTCGTTCACCTGTGTGAGATCCCCTTCTACAGGAGCCAGGTGCGCGCGATCATGGGGGACAATCCCCTGATAGATCCCACCCGGATAGATGACTATATCGCAGTGGGCGGCTATCGCATGCTAGGCAAGATATTCGAGATGGAGCCCGAAGAGGTCGTAGAGGAGATCAAACGTTCCGGACTCCGCGGGAGAGGAGGCGCCGGCTTCTCGACCGGCAAGAAGTGGGAGGTGACACGACAGCAGCCAGGGCCGGTCAAATACATAATCTGCAATGCCGACGAAGGTGACCCCGGGGCATATATGGACAGGAGCATCCTGGAGAGCAATCCCCATTCGGTTATCGAGGGGATGATTCTCGGCGCGTATGCGATCGGCGCCAACGAAGGCTGGATCTACGTTCGTAATGAGTATCCGTTGGCCGTAAAGCATATCATGCTGGCGCTCGAGCAGGCAGAGGGGCTCGGGTTGCTGGGCGAGAGCATACTCGGTTCAGGTTTCAGCTTCGACATCAAGGTGGCGAGAGGGGCTGGTGCGTTTGTCTGCGGCGAGGAGACTGCGCTCATCTATTCTATCGAGGGCCTGCGTGGAACGCCGAGACAGAGGCCGCCGTTCCCTGCGCAGCGGGGGCTCTTTGGCAGACCTACGAACATAAACAACGTCGAGACGTGGGCGAATGTCCCGGAGATACTCGAGAAGGGAGCAGACTGGTTCTCCGGCATCGGCACAAAGACGAGTAAGGGCACGAAGATATTCTCTCTCGTGGGAAAGATAGCGAATACGGGGCTCGTTGAGGTCCCCATGGGGATTACGCTCCGCGAAGTTATCTTCGACGTGGGGGGAGGCGCACCGGGCGGCAAAAGCGTCAAGGCGGTTCAGACAGGTGGTCCCTCCGGAGGATGCATCCCCGCCGAGCTGTTTGGCCTGCCGGTTGACTATGAGTCGCTGACCGAGGCGGGGTCGATCATGGGTTCGGGTGGCATGATCGTAATGGATGAGAATACGTGCATGGTTGATGTCGCGAGGTACTTCACCCACTTCTTGCAGGATGAATCCTGTGGTAAGTGTGTTACCTGCAGAGAAGGAACGCAGAGGATGTATGAGATACTCACCGACATAGTGGAAGGCAGAGGGAGCGAAGAGGATCTCGATCTCCTCGAGCAGTTGGGTGAAACGGTGAAGGATACCTCGCTCTGCGGGCTCGGCCAGACTGCCGCCAATCCGGTGCTGTCGACGATTGAGTACTTCAGAGATGAGTATATGGCCCATATAAGGGACAAGAAGTGTCCTGCTGGAGTATGCAAGGCACTGATTCAGTACACTATCGACGAGGAAGCGTGCACCGGTTGCGTACTGTGTAAGAAGAACTGCCCACAGGAGGCGATCCTGGGGGAACCGAAGAAGTTGCACACGATAATTCAGGAGAAGTGTATTAAGTGCGGAATATGCCACGATCTCTGCAAGTATGATGCGGTTATCATATCATAGGAGGAGAGGATGTCGCGAATCACCATCGACGGAATCGAAATCGATGCGCCAGAGGGCTGGACAGTATTGGAGACTGCTCGGTTCCTCGGGCTGGAGATCCCCACTCTCTGCTATGTGGAGGGGTTGTCGCCCTGGGGCGGCTGCCGCCTGTGCACGGTCGAGATAGGACAGGGAGAAAGAACCAAACTGGTGACTGCATGCACATACCCTGTCGAAGAGGGGCTTGTAGTGCGGACGGCTACAAAGCGCGTTGTGGAGGCGCGGAAGCTGATACTGGAGCTTCTGATTGCGCAGTGCCCCACCTCGAAGAGATTACAGGATCTCGCGGCGCAAATGGGAGTGCAGGAAGTACGGTTCAAGCCGAAGTGGGAGAATTGTATCTACTGCGGTCTCTGCGTCCGGATGTGTGAAGAGCAGATGATGGCGAAGGCGCTGGGATTCGTCGACCGAGGCAACAAGTTGCGGATCAGCACCCCCTTTGACAAGAGTTCCGAGGAGTGCCGACGATGTGGAGGCTGCATGTATATCTGCCCGGCGTGTACGCTGAGGTGCGAGGGCGCACAGCCGGAGGAGGTGCTGTGCGGGAGATGCGAGAGCTCAACTCAGCCTACCTGCCTGGAGGTCCACGACAACTATGCCTGCTGGATGGGGCTTACGGGTGACTGTGGAACATGTGTGAAGGAGGGAGCCGAGAAGTAGGGGATTCTGTAGCAGTGATTCTAAGGGCATGGATCAAGGAGAGGTATGCGATCGATAGCGTAATCGAGACGGGAGAACCATCGGTGGTCCCGTAAGGGAAGGAGGATTGCAGTGAGTCTGACGAGGACGAACGCGACAGCCGCGACGTTGACGAAGAACAGGACAGAAGATTCCATTGTCCCAATAAGCGGCATGTGTGTCACGTGTGTGGATGGATGCATCGGGATGTGTGAGATCGGCAAGTCTGCATACCGGGGCGTTGAGGCCATTTATCCTCAGCCTTTCGGTATCATAACTGCCGCGAGTGAGAAGCAGTATCCGGTGGATTTGTCCCATTTTACCATCCTCGGCTCCTGTGTTGGGGCCTATGGAACGGAGGCCGATCCCGATAAGGCGATCTTTCCTAACGTGAGCCTGGAGCAGACGATCGGCCACGATCAGGGGATCAAGGTCCGGCTGCCGATGGTCGTTCCCGGGCTCGGCTCCACACTGATAGCCAAGAATAACTGGGAAGGACTGGCAGCGGGCGCAGCGCTCTCCGGGATTATCCTCACGATCGGCGAGAATATCTGCGGGATGGATCCGGAGACGGAGCTCAAGAATGGGAGAGTGGTGCGGTCGCCACAGCTCGAGCAGCGCGTGAGGCTGTACACCGACTGGCAGCAAGATGGGTACGGGGCCGTTGTCCTGCAGGCAAATGTCGAGGACACGAGGCTCGGCGTGCAGGAATATGCGATCGAGAAGCTGGGCGTTCAGGTGGTGGAGCTGAAATGGGGTCAGGGCGCGAAGGACATCGGCGGCGAGGTGAAGATCAAGGATCTGAAGCGCGCCCAGATGCTAAAAGACAGAGGATATGTCGTTCTGCCCGATCCGTACAACGAGAGTGTGATCGAGGCGTTCGAGCGTCACGTCTTCCACGAATTCGAGCGCCACTCGAGAATTGGTATGGTAAATCAGGAAGCGTTCTTCAAGAGAGCGGAGGAGTTGCGGAAGGCTGGAGCGAGGTATGTCACGCTCAAGACGGGTGCGTACAGGCCGCGCGATCTCGCTCTTGCGGTGAAGTGTGCCTCCGAGGCTAAGATCGACCTGCTGACGGTCGATGGCGCAGGGGGCGGGACGGGTATGAGCCCGTGGCGGATGATGTGCGAATGGGGTGTTCCCGGAGTTGAACTCTGGTCCCTCACCTATCAGTATGTGGACAGGCTTGCCAAGAAGGGCAAGTATGTTCCAGATGTGGCGTTCGCCGGCGGATTCATACTGGAGGACCACCTCTTCAAGGGCCTGGCCCTGGGTGCTCCCTACACCAAGCTGATAGGTATGGCGCGCGGTCCACTGGCTGCATGCATGGTGGGTAAGAATATCGGCAAGGCAATCGACAATGCCCAAGTCCCCGTCTATGTGGAACGGTTCGGCAGGACGAGAGAGGAGATATTCGTCACGGCGCCGGAACTGAGGCGCAGATTCGGCAAAGATTTCGACAGGATCCCTTCGGGGGCGATCGGGCTCTACACCTACATGAGGCGACTCGAACAGGGCCTGAGACAGCTGATGTGCGGGGCGAGAAAGTTCTCGTTGGGATACCTTGACCGGACGGACATCGCCTCGCTCACCCGTGAGGCAGAAGCTGTGAGCGGCATTCCGCACGTGATGGACTGCGATAAGGAAGAAGCTGACAGAATTCTGGATAGCTGAAAGAGGCCGTACCTAGGAGACTAGCGTCTGACAGGTGCCGAGTAGGCATAAGACTATTCCAGCTCTGCGGGGGCGTCAGCTCAGTGCATCAGTGGACGTCGTGGCCGGCTGCTATCGGCCGCCAGGAGTCCCGAGTGTTGAGGTGCAGCCCTTCTCTCCTATTTTGCCTTGATATCTGTCCCATTTTGCCCTTGACAAACCAGTGGCAGGCGCGTAGTATCTATCCAGGATACGTGTACGGGTAGGTTCGGGCCGCTGGCCGTGCCCACCATCCGAGCCATGAGAGCGATCTCCCGATCTCGGGGGTTGTTCATGGCGACGTAGAGGCTCGGACAGCGCCGATGGGTATATCCCATCGCACTGTTGTCTTGAGTGTGTTCGGGGGGAGAGGTGTATTAGAGGGGGGCTCGAGGGCAGTCGAGGACGGTGGGTCCAGGACATGCCGAGAGGACGACTCGAGCCAGCCGCTCATGACAACGGTCAGCATGATGATCTTCTTGCTATTCACCGAGGCTGACCAGTGAGTCGAGGCTGTGAGGGTCTGCTCTCTCACAGCCTCTTTCTAGTTAGGTGATCGAAGACGAAGATACTTGTCTCTCACAATCGATTGCGCCTGGAAGGCGGCCAAGAGCGGTACTGCCGCGATCAGATTCGGCTGCTCCGATCGAGAGGTCACGACGTCCGGCCGTTCTATGTCGACAGCAAGGAGATCCGGCCGACGGGCCTCATGTCACGGTCGAAATATTTCCTACAAGCTATCTACTCCAGCGGTTCGAAGCAGACGATTGCCCGCCTTGTCGACACCTGGCAACCAGACGTTGTTCATCTGCACAACCTCTTTCCACTTCTCTCTCTCTCGGTGTTGGACGAATTACGCAGGCTAGATCTTCCCACGGTAATGACGGTCCATGACTTTCACCTGCGGTGCCCGGGGAGAGATCTCTTTGTCCGTGGTAAGATCTGCGAACGCTGCTGTGGCGGGCATTACTATCACGCGGTATCGCTCAGGTGTGTCAATGATCGCATTGATGAGAGCCTGCTCCATGCGATTATCTGCTACATAAGCGATCTATCCGATCTGTTTCTGAAGCAGATCGATGTCTTCATCACACCGAGTAGATTCCTTCTCCGCAAGCTCGTCTCCTGGGGCGTACCGCCAGAACGGATCTGTGTAGTCCCGCACTTCACGGATCTGGAAGTGCATCGATCGGTGAGCGACGTGAGCGATGGATACGTTGCCTATGTCGGGAGGCTTGCCGAGACCAAGGGTGTGGGGACGCTCATCAGAGCAGCGAGCTTGGTACCGGATATTCGCTTCATCCTGGTGGGGGATGGCCCTCTGAAAGGATCCTTGACTGAGCTTGCCTCCAGACATGGGGCCAGAAATGTCGAATTCTGCGGACAGGTCCCCGGAGACCGGGTGAAAGAACTGTTGGGCGGAGCCATGTTTGTGGTTGCACCCTCTGAATTCTACGAGACATTTGGATTAAGCGTGATTGAAACCTACGCTCTGGGGAAGCCGGTGATCGCCTCCCGCGTGGGAGCCCTTGCGGAGGTCGTCGAAGATGGTAGCACCGGTTATCTCTTCGAGCCGGGGAATGTCGAGGAGCTTGCCGAGAAGATGGCGCGCCTTGCCGCCGACCCAGGTCAGCGGAAGGCGATGGGACGCAACGCCAGAGACGTGGCAGAGACCAGGTACGCAGCCCAGTTCCACTACGAAGGCCTGCAGAACGTCTATCGGATGGCGCTGAGACGCCGGGGAAACCGGGGGTAGTCCTGTTCCCCTGGAGAGTGACATGATGGGGTCCCACACGTACACTCTGGAAAAAGGCGAGGTCTCGGTCTTCAGGACTCCCACACGGCGGGAGTTGTGGGAAGCTGTGGACCGAATGCTGGCCGCTCACAGTACACTCCTTCCCGATTCCCGTGAGGCATTGATTCTTATCAAGCCTAATCTCAATAGCGACCTCAACTCTCTCATGGGTAACTCGACCGATCTCCGGCTCATGGCGGCAGTGCTTACTTCGCTCGTCGAGCGAGGCTATAGTAATATTGTCATAGCTGACGGCTGCAATGTCGGGGTGTTGCGGCGGGGGATCGACGTCATCGGGCGGCTCCGGATCGACCGCCTCGCGGCACGGTTCGGCGCGAGAACGCTCGACCTGAACCGCGCTCCGGGTCGCCAGATCACCTTCGCCGATGGCCATCCCGCACTGATAGCCGAGATATGCTCTGATGCCGATCTGTGCATCAGTCTACCCAAGATCAAAATGCATTCCGATGCTGATATGAGTTGTGCGGTCAAGAATATGGTCGGCTGTCTCGTCGGTCGGGCTTCTAAGAAGGCGCTCCATCGGGATCTGACGGGCAACCTTGTTCGCCTGTACGAGCTCGTGAAGCCGCACCTCCACATAGTGGACGGGCTCGTGGCGATGGAGGGGAATGGCCCGGGAGATGGTACCCCGAAGCGACTCGACGCGATTCTCGCGGGGACGGATGCGCTCGCAGTGGATCTTGTCGTGTCGCACCTGGTGGGGTACGAACCGCAGCAGGTGAGGTTTCTTGCGCGATCTCTGGAGAAGGGTTATTTAGGAAGTGGAGATGTGGAGGCCCTGGCGGATATACCGAGGGGCTGGCTGCTGGAGAAACCACCTCCGAAGACCCGACTCGCAGAGGTTCTGTCGCACCCGGTCTTCAACAGACCGAAGGATCTACTTCGCCCGATACATTCCACGCGGATCGCGATGAACCTGCTATACAAAGCGGGGCTGATCCAGGATATCTACGACGAGCGAGATGCCAGTGTGACGCTCAGGTTCGACGCAGGCCGATGTGAGGGGAGCGGTCGCTGCCGGGAGATCTGTCCCGTCGGACTCGATCCCACATGTGAGGGCGCCCTCTCCGGGGTCGAGTGCATCGGGTGTCTGTACTGCTACTTTGTGTGTCCGAGCGAGGCGATCCACCTGGAAGGAGAACTCGGCTTTCTCGAGCGCCAGATCGATCGATATGGAGCGATGATTCGCTCTCTATGAGGGGAAGGCAGAGCATGAATGAGACGGTTACAGAGAGGGTGCCGGGACCCCTCTCCGGCAAATCCTCGACTTCAGAGGGGGGTGAGTGCGATTAGAGTCCTGATCGGGTACCCCCCGCTCAAAGGGAAGGGAATCGCCACGCTCGGCCAGAACCGGCAATTCCAGTGGTTTCATGTGCCGTCGTTCATATACCCTCTCGTCCCTGCGATGGCGGCGACCCTGCTGCAGCAGGAAGGCTTCGATGTATTGTGGAACGATTGCATAGCCGAGGGATGGACGATAGATCAATTCTTTTCATATGTGGACGCCGAGAAGCCCGGCTTGATCGTCCTCGAGACGAAGACCCCCGTCGTAGAGCAGCACTGGAAGATCATCGACCAACTCAAAGAGCGGCAGCCAACGTGCAGAGTGGTCCTGGTGGGCGACCACGTTACGGCGCTGCCGCGTGAATCAATGGAACAGTGCAAGGTCGACTACATCATCACCGGTGGGGACTTCGACCTCTGCGTGGTGGCGGTTGCGAAGCACATTCGCGACGGGGAGGAGCTCCCCAAGGGTCTCTGGTATCGAGGGGATGGCGAGATCAAGGACACAGGTCGCTTCGAGCTCACCTATGATCTGAATCAACTGCCATTCATCGATAGAAGGCTGACCAAATCGCATCTCTATGGAGAGAAATGGAAGAAGCGCGAGCCGTTTCTCTATACTATGGTAGGTCGAGACTGCCCCTGGGCACGGTGCTCGTTCTGTTCGTGGACGACACTCTATCCCCGCTTCCGCACGCGTACGCCCGAGAGTCTCCTCGACGAGATCGAGATGCTCATCCGAGAGTACGGAGCGCGTGAGGTATTCGATGATACCGGCACGTTTCCCGCAGGGGGGTGGCTCAAGAAGTTCTGTGAGGGGATGATCGAGCGCGGTCTCGACAAAGAGATTCTTTTTTCTGCCAACATGCGCTACGGCTACCTCAAGCCTGATCTCGTGAAGTTGATGGGACGGGCGGGATTCCGGAAACTGAAGATGGGACTGGAGTCCGGGAATCAGGCCACGCTCGACCGGATCGACAAGAACGTCACTGTGCAGCAGATCGAAGAAGAGAGCAAGTTCCTGAGTGAGGCAGGGATCGACATTCATCTGACGATAATGGTGGGCTATCCCTGGGAAACGAGGCAGGATGCCGAGCGCACGTTGGCACTGGCGAGACGACTGATGAGCCGCGGTCATGCCGAGATGCTCCAGTCGACTGTCGTCGTCCCTTATCCAGGAACTCCCCTCCATCAGCAGGCCATCGAGAACGGCTGGTTTCGATTCGACCCGATGGAATACAGTCGCTACGACATGTCAGAGCCTGTGTTGAAAACTCCTGATATGGAACCCGATGAAGTGATGAAGATGTGCGGTGGGATCTATCAGAGCTTCTTCGCGCCCAGGTTCGTGTGGCGGCACCTGACGAGCATCAGAAGCGTGGAAGATCTGTCTTATGTGGCTCGCGGAACGAAGGCCGTCATCGGCCACCTGCTCGATTTCGCGAGACACGGAGAGGATACAGACTGACGCGCATGCGGGCGTCTCATGCTCATACACCAAGGCTTCGAGGAGGACAGCGAGACGAGGAACAAAAGAGTAGACTTTCTCGGAGTGGAGGTGGATGCCATTGCGACCGAGGATCTCTATCGGCGGCTTATGGGGTACGTCAGAGATGGGAACCACCATCAGGTTATGTACGTGAATGCCCACTGTATGCGGCTAGCGTGGCGCGATAGCGAATACAGACGAATTCTGCGAGAGGCCGACCTCGTCTATGCCGACGGGGTCGGTGTTGTATGGGGGGCCAGGTTGGCCGGAGTTGCGTTGCCGGCCAGAGTAACGGCTACGGCGTCTCTGGTCGATTTCTGTCGTCGCTTTGCTGCAGAGAGGGTAAGTCTTTTCCTCCTCGGGAGTGAGCCCGGCGTTGCAGAAGCGGCTGCGCAAATACTCACTGAGGAAATCCCCGGGCTCGAGGTGAAGGGAACCCACCACGGATTCTTCTCCCCTGAAGAGGGAGAGAACGTCGCTGATCTGATCGCCCGTTCCCGTGCGGATATCGTCCTCGTAGGTCTCGGGGTGCCATACCAGGAGAAGTGGGTGGCAGCGAATTCCCCGCGGATGGATTCCCCTGTGGTCTGGTGTGTCGGCGGTGTCTTTGCTTATCTGAGTACTGGAGGCTGGCGTCGTCCGGCGCTGCTCGTCGATCTCGGGCTGGAATGGGTTTTCCGGCTTTTCAGCGATCCACGTAATCTGTGGAGACGGTACCTCGTCGGGAACATCGCTTTTCTCCTCAATATCTGGGAAGGGCTGTCGGTGCGCGATCGGACGGGACAGGGCTAGACTGCTCCAGGGCGACCTCCGTTCTGAGAGCGCCTGATTCCGCGGGCCGGCACTCTGTTAGCATGGGTAGAACGAAAGCTGGGCCATCGCGGCGTCGGAAGATGTCGGAAGGCCCTATTTGCTTTTGAGGATCGCTTTACCCTTCGGGGGCGTAGGGGATGACCGAGAAGGGGCCTACTCTCTTGACTCTGCTCCCCCGTTTGTGATAGAATGGGCGCCTTCCGGGAGGAGCCTCGATGTCGGTGGAAGGAAGAGCAATCTGGAGGCGGTGCTCCCGCCAGTCGACATCGAGTGAGAAGTGGCTCTACTGTAGGTGAGCACTGAAGAGAACAGGAACAGAGATGGGAGGGTACAGCCGATGAGAGAGATTGGACCGGCCTGTGCAGTGCTGGCGGTCCTTGCGGCCTGCCTGTTGGCCTCCGTGGCGCCGGCGGACGCGACACAGCGGATGGTGTTGGCCGAGATGTTCACCAATACCGGGTGAGGAGGGTGTGCAGGCGCCAGCGGTACGCTGGACGAAATCGCCGAGGCACGTCACGAGCAACTCACCGTGATCAGGTATCACGTCTGGTGGCCGAGCTCGGGCGACCCTTTCTATCAGGCCAACATTCCCGAGAACACCGCCCGGAAGAACTACTACGTCTTCAACTACGTTCCGTATCTGTGGATTGACGGCATCGTTGACGGCAATGGCGCTCCTGCTGAATGGGATTCGCTTGTTACTGTGCGGGCGGAGGAGGAAAGCCCGCTGTCGATCGAGGTCACAGTAGAGTACGACAGTCTGAGCATGGCAGGCACTGTCTACGCTCAGATCGTTGCCACTCAACCGATCACCCATGGCGATCTTCGTGTCCGGTGGGTCATCACTGAGTCGGAGATACCATTCAATGCTCCTAACGGTGAGAAGATACACAATCAGGTAATGCGGGATATGATCCCGGATGCGACGGGAGAGCCGATCACGATCGCACAGGGTGACACCCTCAACTTATCACAGCCGTTCACGATCGCGCACACTTGGGACGATCACTGGTGTGCGGTGGTCGTATTCGTGCAGAGCGATCCAACGCTTATGGATGGGAATCGAGAAGTTCTTCAGACCGGGATGGCGTGGATCAATCCGATACCGCGGTTGGAGTTTGTGGGCCGATCGGTCGACGACGGGCCCGGTGGAAACGGGAACGGAATAGCGGAGCCGGGTGAAATTGTGGGTCTCACCGTGTCGCTCAAGAACACCGGGAACGCCGCCGCGCACTCGGTCGCGGCGATCCTTTCGACGGGTGATCCTTACATCAGCATCCCCACGGACAGCGCGGACTTCGGAGATATCGAACCCTACATGACGGTTCCGTCGTTGAATCCGTATGTGCTTCAGGTAGCTGCTGGCACGCCCCAGCCGCACTCGGCGATGCTGGACCTGGATATCAGCGGAGAGGAGTACGCAGTCGCCGATTCGTTCTGGGTGACGGTCGATAACACGGCGGGATTGTTCGATAACATGGAGGGCGGCGTTGGCGGATGGACGCATGGCGGGATGCTCGACTACTGGGATCAGACTGACCACCGTGTCCACACGCCGAACACGAGCTGGTACTGCGGAAACCAGATGAACTGGCAGTATCTCAACAATATGGATGCCTCACTCGTGAGTCCGCTCGTCACCGTGCCCTCGGGGGGCGAGCTCCATGTCTGGCAGTGGTACGCCCTCGAAAGCGGGTACGACTACGGGTATATCGAGGTAGCTGACGGGCCGGATTCCAGCTGGACGAAGATAGGCTCCGTCAATGGGTACAGTGATGGATTCGCCGCCCACATCTATGACCTGTCGGCATTCGGGAGCGTGGCGGTGCGCGTGCGATTCCGGATGGATAGCGACTCGGGGGTCATCGATGAGGGCTGGTATGTTGATGATGTTGTGATCACGTGGCCGACAATCGCTCTCGATCTCGTTCCGGACGCGACAACGGTTCCACGGGGAGGGACGCTCGGATTTACGGCCACTCTCGCCAGCAACCTCGACCAGAGCCAGACCTTCTACGGCATCAGCGAGGTTTCGTTGCCGGGTGGTGTCTATTTCGCGGGCAATCCGCTTGTTGGTCCCGAGCGGGTGACAGTGGGGCCGCAGGGAACCGTGGAGCGGCACATGACTCATCAGATCCCTGGTGCGGCGCCGCTCGGCGACTATGTGTACGAGGTCACGATAGGCCGGCCGCCGGATAAGGTGATTGATAGACAGAGGTTCGTCTTCACTGTAGTGCCGTAGAGATGTGCCGGGAGGCCGTCCTTCCATAGTGGCGGCCTGCCGAACGAGTAGAGGGAAAGGGCGACAGGGCGAGCTCAGTTTCGTGAGAGCTTGCCCTGTCGCTCATTCTCGAGATTGGCCCTCGTAGGCTCGACGACGGCCATCATGGGTCAGCTGTCTGGCGTCCCCGCTCTATTGCGATCACGGATCGTGATCCTGTCCTCGCAGCTCTCTTTCGAACGGCGCCCCTCCGAGGAAGTCTGGATTGTACTTCGCCAACGGTTTTGCCAGGGCCAATCCTGCCCCGATTGCCACGACGTTGACGGTCATGTCCTTCCAGGAAAAGCCGTCCCCGTCTCGAGCGAACATTCCCTGCACGAGCTCTATGGCAAGCGCACAGGCCAGGGTCTCTGCGGCGATAAGCGCGGCGATCTCCCCATCGGAGTAGCGGGTCTCGGGGGTCATCGTCCTCTCCAGGCCGTACCCGATGGCGCTGGCGGAGGCGAATAAGACAAAGTGTGCTATCTTGTCTACCTCAGTCCAGCTGTCATCACGAGGGTCGCTGAATTCGAACCCCACGACTGGCTGAGCAAGAAGCAGCAGCGCTGTCAGCACGCTTAAGACTGCCCTCGCGTCCTTCTTCCACACCCTCATCTGTCTGGTCCACCCTCTCTTCGTTGATACCCTGACCGTTTGCAGGCCCGGGGCCGACCGCATCTGATCCCTCCACATACGTGAAATCCCACAGATCAGCGAGTATGGAACGCCGACCCCGTGGGATTATCAGGAGAGGCTCCGTATTCGCTGCGTCGAGCCTCTCGCGTATACGAGGATATCACAGATTACACTATGGTGTCAAGCATATTGTTCTGAGGAGTTCCATCCACGTCCGGACGGCCGCCGCATCTAATTGATAAACAGGGAGTTATACGGGAGACGGTTGGGAAGGATGTGGCTGGGGTCGAGCGAATGTGTATATGCGACTGCGCCGGTCGCACTGCGAAGGTGCTGGTCGCGCCCGCGTATGGTACTGATACAGAATAAGATATTGACAATGTCGTGCTCTTTTCGTGACTGGTGTGATCGCGTTTCGTCTCGCCATCTCTGTCCGGACGGATCCTCGCTCTCCCGTCCAATCCCCTCTGAAACCGAGACTTAGATTCATCGGGGTCGGGCCGTGGCTTGTCTGGCATCCCGCTTGCTATGGAGAGATATGAGGCAGGGCTCTGAGCATTTCGGAAAGATCGGCCCGGGACCCTGCCGGGGAGAAGCAATGCAATGGAGAGTCCGAGAGAAATCCGGTGACGATGAGAAACAGAGAATGAGAACCGTAACAGGAAGGAGATCGAACGTGAGACGGAATAGACTAGTGGCACTGACCTTGGCCCTGTGCCTGGTGGGCGGTCTTTCTGCCCTGTGTCAGGCATCGGTGCATCCGGCGTTTCTTCCTCCCGGCGCCGGTAAGGCACTCGAAGTATATGCGCCGGGGAATCCGGCTATGCGTGAATCGATCGAGCCGCCCGAGGGCCGCACGCCCTTGCTGTTTGACGGGCGGATCTGTCCGACCGACCTCTGGGATGAGGCTCTCGACCAGGATGTCTCGAACACAGAGCACATCTTCGGCACGTGGGCGCCTCCCTGGTCGGTTACCATGTGGGTGAAGTACGATGATCACTTTATCTACTTCGCCTTCGACAATCTGAACGATCTAGAACCCGGTGACTACGACCAGGTCGGGCTGTACATCGACGACAACGGAGATGGACAGTTTCCTCCGATGGGCGATGACTCCGAGGGTGTGTACTGGATCAGTTTCTTCACCAGCGGCGTCCAGGTCTACCGTGCTCCGATGTACGAGGGCGGCGTCCAAGGGCAGGTGGAAGAGATCCAGAACGTGAGAGCGGACATCTGCACGGGCGAGAGCGGCCAGCTCCAGTGCGAGATCGGCATCCCCTGGGGGGATGATCTCGAAGATCTCAATACCTCTGTAGGTGAGGAGTTCGGGTGCTGGCTGTACGTGATGCACTACGACGGGCTCGAGGAGCTTTACCATGGTGTGTGGCCCGCTACAGAGATGTGGTGGGACCCGGGATACTACAACGGGGTGCTCCGCAGCTTCGGACCGTCGCTGCCCAAGCCAGACGTCTGGCTCAAGGACTGCACCGCGGACACGGGGGCGGAGCCCTCCTGGAATCCTCCCGCATGCAGTCTCTGTCCGTGGCCCTGGTCGAGTCCCGACATCTGGGTTGGTGACTCTACCGGGACGAACAGGGGCAAGAGCGCGTACGCCAACTACAACAACAAGGTGTACTGTGAGGTCAGGAATCGAGGTACGGTTGCCGCCGCGCAGGTGACTGCGACATTCGGATATACCAAGGACCCCGATATCCACCTCCAGACCTGCAACGACACCTGCGTCACCTGGTTCGGCTCGACGACGGTGACGAATGTGGCGGCCAATGGTTCGAAGATAGCCGGCCCGGTCACCTGGAACCCCCCGTCCGGCCACTGGTGTCTTGTCGTCTATCTCGATACGGCGACGAACCTGGACAAGCATTTCTCGTGCTGGCCATGGTCTGACAACAATGTCGCCGCGCGGAACTACTGGGTAACGACAAAAGACACCGGAGGACGCGGTCAGTGGGAGCAGGAGTTCCTGGTGGGCAATAGCATGTGCACCGAAGGCATGGTTTCTGTGGAGGTTGACCGGTCAGAGCTTCCCGAAGGATGGGAGGCCTCGATCGATGTGCCGGAGCATCCGGCGCGGTTCCAGATGGCTCCCGAGGGGGTCATCACCCCCACCCTCCACGTCACCTCGCCGCCGGATGAAGAGCCAGGGACAATTGGGTATGTGACGGTGATCGAGTACATCTACAACAGCTGTAATGGCGCTCTCGTCGACCAGACCGGAGGGTTTACGGTCGGTGTAACGGCGAGCCCGATCGACGTCTCCCAGTTTGAGGCCGATGAGGCGGTTGTGCCGCAGAGTGGCACACTCGGATTCACGATATCGGCTCAGAATGAGACGCCTCAGGCCCAGACCTTCGATGTCTGGTTCGACGTCGGGCTTCCCAATGGCAACGAGTACGCCAGGAATCCGGTGATGTCCTTCGACAGCATTACGATCGGTCCGAGTGCCAGCAAGACTGTCCATCTGACGCAGGAGATACCGGGTGGTGCTCCCGTCGGGCGGTATGTCTACATCCTCAAGATCGGAGATCGAGAGACCGATACGGTGTGGAACGAGGAGTACTTCACGTTCGACGTGACGCCGTCCGTCCTCGGCATGGGGGGCGTTGGTCTCGGGCCCGAGACGTTGGACTGGGCGATGAGCGGCAGTACGATTCGTGCCGCGTGGTGATTCTTTCGTCGACATAGTCCATTCCCGTACACACG
>LJUI01000152.1 GCA_001303705.1 candidate division TA06 bacterium SM23_40 | reverse complement strand
CTCCGGCAGTGCGGCACGATGACGGGGCTGGAGGGCATCTCGCCAGGACGCCACATCGACCTCATGGTCTACTCCACGGTGGGCCAGGATGGCGGTCTGCGCGACCCGGGGAATCCCTTACTCCCCTGGGACAACCATCCCGCTCGGTACCGTACGGGAGCGGATCTCAAATGGGGAGTTCTCTCCAATGTCACCGCTGATCTGACGGTCAACCCGGACTTCAGCCAGGTCGAGAGCGACGTCGACCAGATCGATATCAACAATCGGTTCCCTCTCTACTTCCCGGAGAAGCGGCCGTTCTTCCTCGAGGGCTCCGATATGTTCGAGACCAGCCGGTTCCGCATCCTTCACACGAGGAGGATCGCCGATCCGATGGCTGCGGGCAAGGTGACCGGCAAGGTGGGGCCGATGACGTTCGGCCTCCTCTCGGCATATGATAGAGGTGTCGAGGCTGCCGACACGTCCTTCGTCGGAATCCTGCGCACAAAGGCCGATCTGTTCGAGAATTCCTGGATGGGGCTGATGGTGGCGGACAGGGAGCAGGAGGACGGGCACAGTCGGGTTCTGAGCGTGGACGGCCAGCTCCGGATCGCGGAGAACTACCATTCCGATTTCCAGGTGGCGCAGACGTGGACAAAGGATGAGGATGGTGAGTACTCCGATCCGGCGTTCGGGGCATCGGTAGGCCGGTTCGGCCGGAACTTCAACACGTCGATCTGGTATACCGACATCCGTCCCGGGGTAGAGTTCGGGACAGGATATCTATCGAGACCCGGCATCTCGGGCCCAGGAGCGTGGGCCGGGTACACCTTCCGCCCCGAGGGTGACTTCCTCGTATGGTGGGAACCTGCTGCGTGGGTCGACCTGACATACGACGATGAGGGCCGGTTGATGGAGGAGTACGCGGGACCGGAGATCAGTATGCAGCTGCGGGGGCCGACATGGGTTCACCTGGAACTTGTGCGCTTCGGAATCCTCTATCGGGAACGGAGACACCGCGGGCACAATGTTTCATTTTCGGTGGAGAACCGTAACAGCGGGAAGATCTGCGGCGGGTTCTGGATCTGGGCGGGGAATGCGGTCTATTATGATC
Organism: candidate division TA06 bacterium SM23_40; assembly: GCA_001303705.1. Taxonomy (GTDB): domain Bacteria; phylum LJUI01; class LJUI01; order SM1-40; family SM1-40; genus SM1-40. Next base: position 4,904 of record LJUI01000152.1, on the reverse strand, counting down.
TCGATGATGATGATGTGGATGAGTCGTTCAAGGGGTTCACACAGAACGGGGGTGTGTGGTGCGAGCTCCGCCCCACGGACCGGTTCAGCCTGGAGGCCTCGCTCGATCGGGATAACATGTTCCGGACGTGGGGGGGCGAAGAGGCGTACGATGAGATAGTAGCCCGGGCCAAGGCGACCTATCACTTCAACCGGGAGTTCTCGTTCCGCGGCGTGGTGCAGGAGAACACGCAAGATGAGAGCCTCGCCATGCAGCTCCTCCTCAGCTATGTTTATGTGCCGGGAAGCGTCCTCTACCTCGGGCTGAACGAGGAGTATGACCACGGCTCGAGCTTCGAGCGCGACGGCCGAACGGTCTTTGCCAAGGTATCGTACCTGTTCCGGCTCTGAGGGTCGTCAGCCGGGCGTCCCGATGCCGGAGTCGATCGGCGCAACGAGTGGGGGAGACGATGGAACTGGCCACTGTGAGCGTGGAGATACCTGAAGGCTGCAACATCATCATCGGGCAGACGCACTTCATCAAGACAGTGGAGGACATGTACGAACTCGTCGTCACGGGCGTGCCCCAGGCGAAGTTCGGTCTGGCATTCTGCGAGGCGTCGGGCCCGTGCCTGGTGCGCGCTGACGGGAACGACGATGAGCTCATTGCCGCGGCGGTTCGGAATGCCCGGAACTGCGGCGCCGGACACACATTCTTCCTCTTGCTGCGCGACAGCTACCCCATCAATATCCTCAACGCTGTCAAGGACTGTCCGGAGGTCTGTTCGATCTTCTGTGCCACGGCGAATCCGGTACAGGTAGTCGTGGCGAAGACAGACCAGGGGAATGGTGTTGTGGGGGTGGTCGACGGGTTCGCACCGAAAGGTATGGAAGGTCCCGAGGATGTGGAAGCCCGCAAGGCCTTCCTCCGAAAAATAGGGTACAAGCGGTAGGATCGCGTGCTGATTCCGACAACCGAGAAGCGTAACCGGATTACTCCGACCGGTTACGCTCTCGACTAGCGACCAACAGCGTGTGTGAGGGGGAGCAAATGGAGCTCGCGGAGCTGGGGCTCTCGCTGGCCGGACATGTCGGGCTCGTCACGGGCGGGGCACGGGGGATAGGATCCGAGATCGCCCGCGAGCTGGCACGTCGCGGGGCAGACATCGCGATCTCGTACCTCGCGTCCGAGGAGCGTGCGGCCGAGGTGAGGGAGTCGATCCGCAAGATGGGGCGGAGGAGCGAGTATTTCCAGGCGGACGTCTCTCATATCGATGAGGTCGAACGGCTCATCGGCGTGGTGTGGAGCGAGCTCGGAGGGCTCGACATCCTGGTCAACAACGTCGGCCCGTTTCTGCACAAGAAGGTCGGCGATCTGGCCCTCGAAGAATGGCACTCGACGATCGACACCAATCTCCACAGCACCTACTATTGCTGCCGTGCAGCCCTGCCGCGGATGCGCGAGCGCGGCTGGGGCAGGATCATCAACATCGCCGTTGCCGGGTCTGACAGGGCTCGCGCCGCTGTTATGACCGCCCCCTATGCGATTGCAAAGCTGGGGGTGGTCGTGCTCTCCCGCACCCTCGCACGGGTGGAGGCCCCGCACGGGATCACGGTGAACGTCGTCTCTCCAGGGTTGATGGATAACGGATCGCTCAGCGACGAGGAGCGCGAGAAGATCAGTAATGGAGTGCCTGCCGGGCGGCCCGGATTGCCCTCAGATGTAGCAGGTGCGGTGGCGTACCTTGCGTCCGACTCGGCCTCCTACGTGACCGGCGCTAACATAACGGTGAGCGGCGGATGGATGGTATAAGGGGGTGCTCGTCCTTGGATCCGGGGAGGGGGCCGGGCATAGGCACTGAAGAGCAGGGAGGTACGAAGGGATGCGGATCTACGTGAGCACACACGAGACGGCGATGGGAACGGTTCCCCTCGCCGCCACCTCTCGCGGGCTCGTCAGAATGGGGCTTCCAGGGTGCGATCCTGCCGAGTTCGTCGCCGCCCTTGAGAGGGACCTCGGAGCGACGCCGGTCGAGGATGATAGCCAGTTCCGGCAGATCCGGGGAGAGCTCGACAGGTACTTCGCGGGGGAGAGAGTCGAGTTTGCGACACCCGTGCACATCCTCGAAGGGACCCCATTCCAGCAGAGGGTATGGCAGGAACTCAGGAAGATCCCCCATGGGAGGGTCGCTTCATACGGAGAGATCGCGTCGAGGATCGACAAACCCGGAGCCTGCCGCGCGGTTGGCCAGGCAAACAGGCGGAATCCGATTGCGATCGTGATCCCCTGCCACCGCATCGTCGCGGGCGACGGCGGATTGGGCGGGTTCGGCGCCGGGCAGGACCTGAAGGTTCGCCTCCTCGGGCTGGAGGGAGTGGAGGTTCGGGGCGGGCGTCTCATCGGCTCACGATCGGGTGGGCGAGCCGGGTGAACTGAATAATCGAGCACGAGTGAATAGACTGATCCAGCAGAGTGAAGTGAGCAGTGCAGTCAGGGTGAACTGAGTGGTCCGCCGAGAGCGAAATCGAGTGGTCTGAGCGGTGCGAGGCACGCATACGATCGAGACCGCAGTGCGTGGCCTACCGAGAGCGAGGCGAGGAGTTCACCCACAGCAACGTGGAGGAAGGCAGTGGCTGAAGACGAACGGCGCGTGCGGATAAAGGTAGTGAAGATCTTGGAGAGAGGCGTGTGTCCGTACGGCCTAAAGGTGGGGGACGAATTCGTCATGGGTGGGGAGTTTCCCGCCGGATTCTGCAGTTGGGCGCTCGCCACCATTCTGCCCTTCATCGCTACCGTGCGGTTCGGTGGCGATCTCCCATGGGAGGAAGAGAAGGGTGTTGCTCATGTCTGTTGCCCCGATCCCGATAATCCGGTGGTGTTCGAGATCACCCGGCTGGCCGATTGACGGCGTCACAGGGCATGGCCGCATGCCCCGAGATGATCAAGGAAAGGAGCGAACATGGAGGGAGGGCTCTCGCGTACAGAAGCGCTCGACCTGCTTCGGCAGCATCTCAAGGCCGACACGCTCATCAAGCACTCGATCGCCACGGAGGCGATCATGCGCCGGCTGGCGGAGAGGCTGGGGGAGGACGTGGAGTTGTGGGGGCTGGTCGGGCTGCTCCACGACCTCGACTTCGAATCGACGAAGGATACGCCGGAACGCCACACGCTCTTGACTGCCGATATTCTGTCGCAGATGAACATTGACGAGCGGGTGATCAGGGGGATCAAGGGACATAACGCCGAGCATATCGGATTCGAGAGGGCAACGCCGCTCGAGATCGGGCTCACCTGCGCGGAGACCGTCACGGGGATGATCGTGGCCACTGCCCTCGTGCGTCCTGATAAGCGCATCGAGGGTATGAAGCCCAAGTCAGTGAAGAAGAAGATGAAAACGAAGGACTTCGCCCGTGCCGTGAGCCGCGAGCGCATCGCCGAGCACGCGAAATTGGGCCTGGAGCTCGATGAGTTTCTCGATCTGAGCATAGGGGCCATGCAGGAGGTAAGCGACGAGCTCGGGCTGTGACGGGCTGTTGCGTCCCCGTTCTTCCCCGTCTCTCCATCCTCTGACGGGTAGGCCACCGCCAATCTGAGACCGGAGTCCAGCGTTTTCTCTCGTGCCGAGCGTGAGAGTCCCACGTGCCCTCGGGCCTGGGATCCGACCTTGTCCCCTGCTCTAACTGGGGCAGCTCCATAATCCCCGCGGATGATTTCCACGCTTCTCCAATGCTCCGACCTGGAGGCCTCCACAAGACCCGGGGTCGGCGTCCGAGTCTCTCGTTCGGTTCAACGGCGAGACGTTCAGGCACCCAGCGTTCGCATCCAGCCTTGTCCTATACTCCGACCCATAAACCTCGGCGAAACCCTGGGCTGATGCCCAATCTTCTTCACCTTCCGGCCGCAGATCTCGATAAGGGCTGAGATCAGTATCCATCATTCCCATAACGGCTTATGAGAATGCACTTGCGGGTGGGGCGGTTGCCTGCTACAATATCAGGTGATGGCAGCGGTGGAACTGCTACGTGTACACGGAGAGGCGATAGGTGAACGAGCGACTTGTACTTTTCGATATCGATGGAACGCTGTTGCGATCGGGATTGGTGAGCAAGCGGGTTTTTCTGCACGCGATCGAGGCGGTATTCGGACGTCGCATCTCGTCCGATGGATATAGATTCGCCGGCAAGACAGATCCGCAGATCGTGCAGGGGTTGCTCGAGCTGAGCGGGGTGGGAGCCGCGGACGCCCGGGCACATCTGGCCGAGGTGTTCGAGCGCTATATCGTGCTGTTGCGCGCAGAACTGGCAGGCGAAGGGCGGGCGCGCCTGCGGCTCCTTCCGGGGGTGGGGGAGTTGCTTGGGCGGCTGGCTGCTGAACGGTGGGTCAGCCTCGGGCTGCTCACCGGCAACATCGAGCCGGCTGCTCGCCTGAAGCTCGGGGTCTTCGACCTGAATCGCTATTTCTCGATCGGAGCGTTCGGAGATGATGACGCGGACCGGGGGCGGCTGCTGCCGATCGCGCGGGCCAGAGCGAAAGATCGTCTGGGAATATGCTTCGCGCCGGAACAGATCGTGGTCGTCGGGGATACGCCCGAGGATATCCGCTGTGCCCGGACCAACGGCGCAGTTGCGGTGGCGGTCGCAACGGGAACGGTACCTGCTGAACGCCTGGCCGAGTGCGGGCCGGATCACCTGTTCTCCAGCCTTGAGGATGTCGAGGGATTCGTCTCCGCCATCTCCGGTCGGCCGGAGGGGAAGGCGCAGGAGGGAGACATCGACCGATGCGGGTAGTGATGGTCTTCATCGATGGTCTGGGGCTCGGCCGATACGATCCCGAAACCAATCCCTGTGCCGATCCATCGATCGAGATATTTGCGAACTTCGGCGACCGACCACGCCTGCGGGCGTTGGCGCATGACGGCCGGGTCT
>LJUI01000151.1 GCA_001303705.1 candidate division TA06 bacterium SM23_40 | reverse complement strand
GATCTTGTTGAGCAGAACTGGGACACGGCCAATATCGGGAGACCGGAAAGAAAAGTAATCACCAACAAGGATGTCTACGATCTGTTAGTGAAGCACCATCCGCCCGTTCTGTTCCGGGCTGGTGAACGGCACCAATACTGCAACATCGGCTATCTGCTGTTGGCTGAGATCGTCGAGGGAGTATCAGGAATGGAGTTTGATGCGTTCATGAAGACTAACATATTCGATCCGTTGGGAATGGATCGTACGCTTGTGTACAGCCCTCTCAAGAACCAGGCAATGCCTCATCGTGCCTACGGATTCGAGTTGAGTGTCGACGGCACGGAATATCTGCCAGATGACGACCATTATCAGAACGGTATAGCGGGCAGCGGCGGCATCTATTCGACCACGGGGGATATGTTCAAATGGGATCGGGCCTTGTATACCGAGAAGCTTGTGAGTAGACCTACGCTTGACGAAGCATTTACTCCGGCGGTGCTGAGTGACTCAAGCAGAGTTGAGTACGGGTTCGGGTGGTCGGTTATTCCGGTTGAGAATGGGGTGATCGTAGCTCATGGTGGTGGTTGGGTGGGATTCCGGACGTTCATTCTCAGGGACATCACAGCCGATAAGACGGTCATCCAGCTATGCAATATGCCGGGCATTCATAAGGGCCAGCTGGCGTTTACCATCTGGGACATACTCCATAATAGGGAGTATGCTCTCCCCAGGGGATCGATTGCGGAGGTGTTGCTGCAGACAACCCACCGTGAGGGTCTCGAGGCGGCGATTCAACGATATCATGAGCTGAAAGCAGACTACCCGGATAAGTACGCGTTCGACGAAGGGGAGCTCAACAGGCTGGGATATCAGTTGCTCGGGCTGGACCGGATAGGCGATGCGATCGAGATATTCAGGCTGAATGCAGAGATCTTCCCTGAATCGTTCAACGTCTACGATAGCCTGGGCGAGGCCTTTATGAAGAATGGCGAGAGGGCACTCGCGATCGAGAACTATGAGAAATCACTGGAGCTGAATCCCGAGAACGCAAACGCAACAGCGATGTTGAAGCTTCTATAGTAGCAGGAGTAGAATCGAAGATCGGATGTGGACCGAGGCAAGAATAGTCGGCTCACCGACCTGTCTGGCCAGCGCATCCACGTGACTGGCGGAGTTGTGATGAAGTCCGGATATCGGGGTCATTCTCGCCTGGTCGAGGTAAGATCCTGAGGTTAGGGCCGTCAAGCCCGCGGCAGGCGAAATCCAGACCGGGTCGTGACAGGGCGGTGCGCAGGACGTTCAAGGAGGATGTCGCAGTGAGCGAAAAGAAAAAGTGGGTGGAGAGGGAGTTCGCGTTCGATTTCCCGGAGACGGTCTACCCTGAGCTCATCGGGCGGCTCCGCCTCACGCCGTCTCGACTGGAGGAGCTCGTCAGTTCTCTTCCCGGGGACGTGCTCGTGCGTCCTGATGGCGAGAGCTGGTCGATTCAGGAAAATGCGGGGCATCTTCTCGACGTCGATTCCCTGTTCATCGGACGGCTGGACGATTATGAAAGCGGGGCCAAGATTCTGCGGCCGGCTGATATGACTGGTCGAAGGACCACAGAAGCACGGTACAATGAGGCGGACCTCAGTGAGATACTCACCCGATTTCAGGAGCAGCGGGAAGCTTTCGTGGCCGGTCTCGAGAAACTAGAACCCGAGGCCTTTGGCAAGTCAGCCATGCACCCGCGGTTGAAGAAACCCATGCGTCTCTGTGATATGATGTACTTTCAGGCGGAGCATGACGACCATCACCTTGCACGAATCGAAGAACTCATTAAGCGTTTCATGCCCATCTCGTGACGAGCCTCCTCAGGTGACCGTCCGGATGTCATTCCCGCTGCGAAGGCAGGTGACGCGCCGATTCCCTCTCGGTCAGGGGCTGGCCCGGGCCGCCTCGCGCCTGGACGCATCTGTGCCGCTCACGTCGCGGCGTTTCGGATGTTCTGGCAAGTCTGCATATGTCCGGCGATGCCTATCAGTCGATTCGTGCGCATTCAATCGCTGACGGGGAGGAACGATGAAGCAGGAGCTCGAGGCGAATCTGTTGAGTCCCCTGCCAGTGGTTCTGGTGGGGGCGATGGTCGGTGGGCGCCCGAATTACCTCGTAATTGGGTATATTTCGCCATTTGACTTCGGGAGGTACGTTTTCTTCAGTCTGTACAAGAAGCGTTACACAAGGATCGGAATCCAGGAGAACCGAACATTCAGCGTGAATATCCCCTCGGAGAATCTCCTGGCTGAAGTGGAAATATGCGGGACGAAGTCTGGTCGGGATGTCGACAAGGGGACGCTTTTTGAGACGTTTTTGGGAGAGCTGGAGACTGCTCCGATGATCCGGGAGTGCCATATCAATATGGAGTGTGAAGTGGCTGAGATTCTCGACTACGGTCAAAACGAAGGGATCATTGGGAGAGTCATTAAGTCATATGCCGACCCGGAGTGCGTAGTGGACGGCAAGCTCGACATGAGGAAGGTACACCCGATTCTGTGGGCCACCGGCGGCGACTTCAACTACTACCGGCTTGGCGAGCGAATCGGCGAGGAAGAAGACAGCGCAGATCAGCAAGAAGCTGACGCAGACCCAGAGCATTGAGGGCCGCGGCGGCACGGCCGCCCTTTGCCCATCCTGACACGCCAATCGTCGAGGGCGCCATGAACTTGGGAATTGACCGGTTCCTGCAGGATTCAGCGATTCGGACAGGACTCAAGGAGCGGCGGCTCGCTCTTCTGGGGCATGCCGCTTCTGTGACGAGTGAATGTCATCACACTCTCAACGCACTGATGGATTGTCCGGGAGTCCGTGTAGTCTCCGCTTTTGGCCCACAGCATGGAATGCGCGGCGACAAACAGGACAATATGATCGAATCAAACGATTACGATGATCCGCACTACGGTATTCCTGTCTTCAGCCTGTACGGTGAAGTGAGGCGGCCCACCGCCGAGATGATGGAGACGTTTGATGTTCTTATCGTTGATCTCCAGGACCTGGGGACCCGGGTCTACACGTACGTGACAACACTCACTTACGTCCTCGAGGCCTGTGCCGAACAGGGGAAAAGCGTCTGGATTCTGGATCGTCCTAATCCCATCGGACGACCCATTGAGGGGACGATCCTCGAGAGAGGCTGGGAGAGTTATGTAGGAGCGGCGCCGCTCATCATGAGACACGGCCTCACCTTCGGGGAGCTCGCCGAATGGTTCGTCGCCCATGAGGATCTTGACGTGGATCTGAACGTTGTCCGGATGACCGGGTACGAGCCTGACTCAGCTCCTGGATTCGGCTGGCCCGCTTTCGAGCTTTCCTGGGTGAATCCCAGTCCCAATGCCTCGAGCCTCAATATGGCACGGTGCTATCCTGGCACGGTCTTGTTCGAGGGCACCACGCTGTCGGAGGGCCGGGGCACCACTATGTCCCTGGAAGTTGTGGGGGCGCCGGATATCGATTTCGACTCGATGGTGAAGCGGATGAGCTCTATGGCGCCACAGTGGCTGGCCGGGTGTTCCCTCAGGCGATGCTATTTCGAGCCGACGTTCCACAAGCACGCCGGGAAGCTATGTTCTGGGATTCAAATCCACACTGACACTGCCTCGTACCGACACGAGCAGTTCCGGCCATATCGACTTGCCGCTCTCCTGCTCAAGAGCATCCGGCGGGAGTACCCCGAATATGAGCTATGGCGAGAATCCGATTACGAGTATGAGACCGATCGATTGGCGATCGACCTTCTGAGCGGTGGGACGTTTCTGCGGGACTGGGTGGATGATCCGGGTGCTGGGCCTTCTGACCTTGATGACCGGTTGAGCAAGGACGAACATGAATGGTCAGAGATCCGTGAGCCGCATCTGCTGTACTGACTCATCCGAGAGACCACAGGACGCCATCGGGCGTTCTGGCGCGCCGGGCGGGATGCGCTAGACCGCTGCAGCCGTTTCCGGAATTGTCTGCCCGGGTAGAGCGTTCTGGAGTATCGCCTGAGGAGGCGGTTTTTTTTCTTGACATTCGTTAGCATATTGTGTAATCTGACTACGTAGGTTGTGGGCAGCACGGCCGGCGGCTGGATGCCCCGCTGCCGGGGGTTTGTGTGGGGTGCATCTCGGACCTCTGGACCTGAGTAGTTGAGATGCTCGGGTCTGTCTATTGGTGGCCAGCCAGCGGCTGGAAGTGCATGGCGAGCATAGTTGTATCACAGGTGAATGCAGTGAGAGGGGGAAGGACATGATGAAACGGTTGACGACGTTGGCGGGTGCAGCTGTGGTTCTCGTTCTGTGTGGTGGTGTCTCGGCGACAGTGCTGCACGTGCCAGGCGAGTACGGGACCATCCAGGAAGGAATCGACACAGCAGTCGATGGTGATACCGTACTCGTGGCGGATGGTACCTACACCGGTGACGGGAACCGGGATATCGACTTCAGTGGCAAGGCGATCGTCGTGATGTCTGAGAACGGACCCGAGCTAACGACTGTCGATTGCGAGGGTGACTCGCTCGATCCCCACCGGGGGTTCTTCTTCGGCACCGGAGAGACCTCAGCTTCAGTCCTGCAGGGGTTCACGATCACAAACGGATGGGAGAGCGGCGGCGGGATCCTGTGCTGGCAGTCTTCTCCCACCATCTTCGGTAACACATTCATCGCGAATGCCACCGATTTCCGCGGCGGCGGGATCTTGTGCCAGAATGCTTCTCCCGTTATCGCAGGGAACGTGTTCACCGGCAATTCGGCGATGGCCTCTGGCGGACGCGGCGGTGGCATCCACTGCAGTTCGGGCGCCTCACCCGCCATCGTGGGCAATGAGATACTGGCGAATACGGCTGCGTACGGCGGCGGGATTAGCACCAACAATGCCTCCGTGGCCGTTCTCGGGAATACGATGCTCGGGAATACGGCGGAGTTCGAAGGCGGCGCCATATACTGCAAAGGCTCGACTATGTCGGTCACCAACTGCATCCTCCGGGGAGATAGTGCGGGCATAGGGTACGAGATCTCAATGGCAGACGGGAGTGCTCTTGTCGTCCGTTATTCGGACCTCGAGGGCGGAGCAGGCGCGATCTATGTCCCGCCTGGCTGTGTGTTGCACTGGGGTGTGGGCAACATCGACGAGGATCCGATGTTCGTGCTGGCCGAGATGGGGGACTACCGCCTCATCTGGGACTCGCCCTGTGTCGACACGGGTCATCCAGACTCGCTTGACCCTGATAGCACGCGGAGCGATATGGGAGCCCACTACTTCGATCAGGAAGACTACGTGACTCTGTATCTGACGCCCATGAACACCGAGGTCGCGCCGGGCGGCACACTCGAGGTCACCTATACCGCGATCAATCGGTGGTCGTTCCCTGTGACATACTGGGCGCTCAGCGAGGCGATTCTCCCGAATACGCATACCAGGACTGTGATGGGTCCCGATCGGTATACCCTGTGGCCCCACGCCTGGGGGCAGCAGCTGATCACTCACGAGGTGCCGCTCATTGCGGAACCCGGGCTGTACCAGTATCGGGCGAGGATCGGCGTACCGCCCAATACGCTCTATGATATCGACACCTTCAGGTTGTGGGTGGTGGAGCCATAGTATGGCGGGAGTGCTGGAAGGAGGAGACGGCTAAATACGCATCTTCCTGCATGCACCATACCGGAGCTGCCACTCCGGAGACTCAAACATACTGAGCGCCTCTCTTCGAGGCGCTCGTGTTTGTTTGTGGTGCTGACCTTCCTGGCGCTGAGCTGCTGCTGGCGTTGAACTGCTGCCGGCTCTTCAGTATCGACCGATGCCGGTCAGGATCCCCTGTCGGCTTCTGGCAGGGGACCCGGAGTGCGATTCTGTGGCCGCCGGCCACCACCGTGCGAGAGGGGACATGTCCACCAGGCAGGACGTGTCCAGCTCCCGGGAACCGCATATCCCCACTCTGAGCCAACGGCTGGCGGCAAGGGAGCTTGACGAGAGTCGATTTCCGGATTATGCTGCATTTCCGGATTATGCTGCGGGAAATCCGTGGCGGGGTCGACGCACGTCCGGAGGCGGGCGAGAAGCGTGCCTCTCTGGTGTCTTCGTACATGAGGGGCCTTCCCCTGCTGCGCCCACGGACTGACGGTAAGGGGATCAGCGCGGAGGGAACAGGGGGGATGTGTACGAAGGACGCAGTCGAAGGTTTCCTGGCCCAGCGGGAGCTGGCTGTGGCCGGGGTCTCGGGCACACGTAAGAAGTTCGGGAACTCAGTGTACAGAGACCTCAAGACCAAAGGCTACCGGGTGTTCGCGGTGAACCCCAACGCGGAGACAGTCGAGGGCGACCCATGCTACCACAACCTCAATGCATTACCGGATCCTGTACAGGGAGTGGTGATCGTAGTTCCGCCTTCTGAAACAGAGAAGATCGTGGAGGACGCTGCTCGGGCCGGGATCCGCCATATCTGGATCCAGCAGGGAGCCGAATCTGATACGGCCATCGAATTCTGCCGAGAGCAGGGCATGAATGTCGTGCACGGCGAGTGCATACTGATGTTCGCCGAACCTGTGGGCTTTCTCCATCGGGTGCACCGGTGGATCCGGGGCATGCTGGGGAAGCTCCCCGAGTAGAATCCGGTCGTGGCGAGCCTCGGACTCGTAGAAACGTCCTTCAGCCGCGTCGTTCGAATCCCTGCAGAGTGGGGTGTGTACACCTGTCTGATGGCAGTCGAGCGGCTGGTACCGAAAGACTGGCGACTCACCTGAGGCAGAGAAGGGAGGAGGATCGATGAAGTACGGAGCACGGAACAAGATCACGGCGAAGGTGAAGTCGGTGAAGAGCGGCCAGGTGATGTCGCTTGTCAAGTTTGATGTCACGGGCCCGGCCGAGATGGCGTCTGTGCTGACGAATGAGTCGGTGGAGCATCTTGATCTCAAGACAGGCGATGAGGTTCAGCTCGTGATCAAAGCTGTCCACGTCTTGCCGGTCAAAGAGTAGGATGTGTGGTGCTGGGTGCGAGGGCGCGGACTGGCAGTAGAGTGGCGGACGTCCGTAGCGTATTGCCTGCGCGCGGCGTGTTAGTTGCGTCTGAAGCGCAGTCTGGAGGTTCCAGTGCCGATCGCGTGGGGAGCACCGATTGGACGACCTC
>LJUI01000030.1 GCA_001303705.1 candidate division TA06 bacterium SM23_40 | reverse complement strand
ATTCTGTCGTTGCGATCGTTGTACTGAGCCTCTTCGCGGTCGCAACCAGCTCGATGGCTACACAGAGGATCGTTCTGGGAGAGCTCTTCACCAACACGAGTTGTGGTCCCTGCCGGCCGGCAAATCTGAAGCTCGACACCCTGGCGATCGAACACAGCGCAACTCTGGCACTAATCCGCTACCACACGTGGTGGCCTTCGTCGGCTGATCCCTTCTACCAGGCAAACATCATTGAGAACACCGCACGCACCAACTACTACGATCCCGGGTACGTGCCGTACTTCTGGATCGACGGCTCCCCCGCAGGCGCATCGCATAGTTACTGGGACGGGATGATTACGAATCGCGAGAGCGTGCCGAGCCTCTTCGAAATTCACCTTGATGGGAGCATGGGGGGCGATACCGGCCGGCTGAAGGCGAAGATCATCATTACCCAGGCCATCCCGTGGCCCGCCCTGGTCGTACGCTGTGTCGTTACCGAGTCGAATATTTACTGGCCCGCTCCGAACCAGATGCTCTGGCATCACCAGACCATGCGAGATATGGTACCCGGGCCATCCGGAACGCCGATCACAACTCAACCCGGCGACACGGTCGAGATGTCCTGGTATTTCACGGTCGATCCGGCCTGGGTCTGGGACAACTGCGAGACCGTTCTATTCCTCCAAAAAGACGAAGAGAGGGAGGTGCTGCAGTCCGCGAAGCTCGCTGCGCCGGCCTTCGCGCAGCGTCCTGCCACGGTCCACATCGATCCTGATTCGGTCAACATCCACCTCGGCAGCGATTTCTGCTATACGGCAACCGTGACAACCCACACGGGCACGCAGCAGTGCTTCTATGGGATAGCCGATGTGACGCTGCCGAACGGAAACTCATATCCGGGGAATCCCGTCGCGGGGCCGACCTACATCTGTGTGTCTCCCCACCAGACCAAAGCCATCCACATCTGCCACACGGTTCCGTTCAATGCTCCCACCGGCACGTACATCTATACGGTGAAGATCGGCACGCCTCCGGATGATCTGATCGATGAGGAGAGTACGGAGTTCACTGTGTCTTTCTGGTAACATTGTTGTGCCGGCGATGATTCTATCCGGATCCGCATACCCTAAGTCCCGTATGAGACCGTTACGACGACCCTGGTCGTCGATTCGTTGACCCGGGCTTCCTCCGACAGATAGGGTGTCTGACCTACGTAGTTTCTCGTTCCGACCGAGGCCGCGACATCGACCATCAGGCCGAATACTCTCCGACCTATCCCCGCCGAGATGAGCGCCTTCTCTATCGTATCGTCTCGATACCATGGGATGAGAGCGAGCCCGTACCGCACACTCGCATCCCCCCGGAGCCGTATCTCCGACCCGACCCTCAGTTCGACCGCCTCGAGTGCTCGGCCGGGCTCAAACGACCCGCCGTCATCTCTGTATAATAGATCTGCTGCGAACAGGGCTCCCCGCCCTCTCCCCGTCCCGTACGCCACGCCGAGCCCAAGAGAGGCCGGATACGAGATCGGCCCGAGATCGAGGCCGCTGCGATAGACTGCAGCTATCCTCAATGACTGAGTCGCACGCACCTGGAGCCCCACACTGTACAGCTCTGAATCGAGGTCCTCACTCACGTGGCTGGCCGTGCTCTGCGAATCCGGGTCGTAGTAGTGAGTTGCCGTTTCCATGTCCCGCTGGCCACGCACCAACCCGCCGGCTACCCCGAGGGAGAGCCACCACGCAGGCCGCACGCCCAGTGCCGCGACGTGCTGCCTCAGATCTCCCCTGCCCTCGAGCCGCTCGACCCCGATCGCCCGAGCCGGACGGATCGCATCGCGGATCACGATCTCGCTCTCATAGCGGTAGTCATAGCAGGGAGTCGTCCCCAGGCTGATGCCGACGCGGCGGCCGGGCGCCCATTGTATCCCGGCGGAAAGCGGCTCGAACAGTTCCTCGCTGGTCGAACGGGCACCGAATTCGCCCGGCTCTGTCTCCGGCCCGACGATCTCCTCGCTCGTCATCCGGCGCCCGAAACCGAGCCATATCCCCGGCCCCTCAGCATATGCCGCCTGAGCAGGATTGGCGAACGCGGCGAGCTCCGCGCCATCGAGGGCAAGCGAGGCACCTCCCATGGCAGCGACCCGGGCCGATACGCTCATCACTGGATCACCGTCAGTCATGAATCCGAGAAGGCTTCCCTGTGACAGAGCCGGCAGGATAAGAACGAATAGAAGACTACCAGACCAGATCCAACGCCAGGCCGTACTCATATTCGGATCTCCCCCTCCTCTCCTCGACTCCAGAGCCGCGGGAGAGCTCGCCCTCCCTCTCCGTCTGAGCGTACTTGACCGTCACATCGAGCCTGCGGAGAAAGCGGTGCCCGATCAGAACGTACCAGCGGCTCCCCCGGCCCCACAGAGGCATGTTCCGCATGACCCCGGGCAGATCGTTCTCGAACTCATAGATCCTCGAGTCATACGAGTCCGTGGCAAACCAGATCCATCGCGTCTCCAGTCGCAGTTCGTCGTACGGCCGTACAGTCGACCCCCAGAAGATCAACCTCCCGTCCTCAGAACGTCCCAGCTCCTGTATGGCCGTCTCCACCCACTCGCCGCGCAGCCGCGACCTCATCGTCTCGCCCGACCGCCATGTCAGTTCCAGCCTGGTCGTCTCGCGATCAGTGAGGAGATCGAGCGTTCCGGAAGCGATGTCAGACGCGACCTCCTGACGCGCCTCTCTCGATCGGCTGCGCCTCCTGAGAGTGAAGGCCAACTCCGTACCCAGTCGCTGTTCGACCTCAAGCCAGTACTCCTGTCCCCGCGTCGGCATCTCCTCCAGGTAACGGCGCCACGGATGTTCAAAGATGTCATAATGAAACCAGACTCTGCTCCCTCCCACCCGATGTCTCAGCCCGAAGAGCGCGCCGCGTTCGTTGCGCACTTCACCGCTCACATCGGAGAGCGCGAATCCATAGTCGTTATAGAAATCCCAATCGTAGTCACGGATGATGGTGATCGTCTCCGTATTCCCGAGGAGATAGCTGGCCCCGGCAAGCCAGGCTCGCCCGCCCCCTCTACACCACGCGTGCTCACCGAAGAGCCCGAGCTCGCCCAGGTGGAGCAGCGCGTCAGCACCGAGAACCTGATTAGTCCGGCCACGGAGTGAGTAGTACCTTCCTCCCTCGAGCGGTGGGTCGAGTTCCGGAGCGTACGTGGCATGGTACCCCGTGGCTCCGATCGCCAGCTTCTCCCCGAGCTGCCAGCGCAGCCGCGCACCCATCAGTTGCTCCTCGAGCTTGTCTTTCTTCGCCCGTTCCGTCTCTGTCCGGTGGAGTCCTGTCGCGTATACGCTCTGGACCGACGTCCCCTCCTCGGAGAGTGTGGCGTCGCGATGGGCCAGCGAGACGAACGCCACCGCGCGGTTGCGGTGCCCGAGGCTGGTGACGACCCCGCGTAAGAGCCGGGTCTCATCGGCAGACGCATAGTAGATGATCCCTTGTTCCTGTCTGCGCAGCGAAGAGACGAGTTCGCGCCCCTTGAGCACGGCGTAGCGCGGGCCAAAGACAAGTCCCTGCCCGAATTGTAGCTGGTAGTCCCCGACGACGACCCGATCGAGCGCCCCCACGATACCGCTCCGCTCCCCGCCGCGTATCGACACAGCACCACTCATGTGATCTGTCAGGCCGGGTTCGCCAGGATCGCGCTCCGCCAGCAGGCTGAGTGACACTCTCTCCCCTACCTTCGCCGAGAGACGGTTGTACACCGAGTAGCGAGTGGGGCTGAACGTACGCTCGAGATACCCCTCGCGATGGGGATGGCGATCTCGAATGCGCGTCCGCATCCTCACCTCGAAGGGCCTGCGGGGCACTTCCTTCAGCCACGGCTCCGCGCAGACAAAGGGAGCGATTCTGCGGAAGAGTTCCTCATCCACGCCCGGAGCGCCGCGCAACTCGCTCGTACGCGAGAAGTACCCGTACTCCTTGCGGTAGGAGACGATCGCTTTCGCCAGTTCCGGCGTCACCCAGGGTAGCGCGGCGAGTTCCTCCCAGGTGGCCCTGTTGAGCTCGATCGGATGGCGTGCCAGTTCGTCAAGGAGTTCAAGAAGAAGTGATTCCCCCTCCTCCTCGAGAGCGGGGTCGATGAGGAGTTCCTCGAGGTCCGTCAGGCCATCCTGGGCCGACAGGAGGTGGGGAACGATGACGAAAATGATGATGAGGAAAGGAACGCGCACCCGGGTCACTGACTCCCTCCGCCCTCGTTCGTGTTGATCATCCACTCTTCGCGGCCGTTCATTCTTCTCGATGATTCAATCTTCCTGGGCATCCATTTGACGTCGCGGTTCATTCTTCTTCGCCGCACGCTCTCGCCGACCATTTACACTTCTTGACCCTTCCTCACGATCGGCCGCCCTGCTCGACCACTCACTCTCCTCGGCCAATCCACCCTTCTCGACGCTCCAATCTCCTCGAAGGTTCGCTCTTCTCGGCCGTTTATTCTTCCTCACCCGGAGATCGATCCCCGGCCCCGGTCTCGTCTCGATCTTTCATCCCGAAGAATATCCTCACGCCGGCCATCTGAGTCGCCCCGAGAACGGGATGAGAGCGCCACGCGTAGTCGAAGACAACTTGTTCATTGCCGACGCTCAGTCCGGCAGAGAACGAGGCGGGATCCGTTCTGATCCCGGCGCGAAGCGTCACCAGAGGAGAGATCGAGATCTCCTGCCCCACCCGATACTGCGGATCGAAGCCCCGTTCCTGGAAGATCTCTCCCGCAACCAACAATTGTCCAGTCGGACGCCAGTGGAAGCCTACGTGGGCGGCCGCAGGAAGCCGTTCCCCGGCGCTTCTGATGCTCGGCCCATCCACGTTCTCGATCCACATGCCGAGCGCGAACGACTCCTCTCCGGCCGGCCAGGTCTGGATGCCGACGTCGGCGCCCCCAATCATCTCTTCGCCGTACCCCGCGATCACGAGATACATCAGCTTGACCGCACCGCCGAGCGCGACCCGCTCTCCGACCATCCACCCTGACCCGAGCCAGAGAACATCTTCGCGGTAGGTCGATCCCCCGAAGGAACGAAAACCGGCCCCCATCTTTCCGACAGGGCCCGGCCCACCGTACGTGATCGCAACGAGGCGGAGGTCGTCGAGGCCGAAGAGCTCGCTGTAGAAGAACGCCAGCTCCGCGCGTGCGAGCTGCGCGATCCCGGCCCCGCTCGTCGACACACCAGCGCCGACGGCGAACGGCCCACCCATCCCTGCTCCAGAAGCCTGACTATCGAGCGAGACGAATGCACCCCGGGATGGAGAGCTGAGACCGCAAACACCAACGACAAGCGCCAGGAACGACAGCACGCGCGGCCGACCGCCAGACATGCCCTCCCCCTCGACCGCTCCGCTCACCCCTGGGGCCGGTTCTCAAGACATGTGATGTTCGGAATGCGAGATCAACCCAGTACCCGGGCCACCTCCTCAGCCACCTCGAGCGTCGTAGAGCTGCCGCCCATATCGTAGGTCTTGACCTTCCCTTCGCGGATGACTCTGCTCAGCGCATCCTCCAGTCGACGCGCCTTCTCCTCCTCGCCGAGCCACTCGAACATCAACCTGGTCGCAAGCAGCGTGGCCATCGGATTCACCTTGTACTGCCCGGCATACTTCGGGGCAGACCCGTGAGTGGGCTCGAAGACTGCGAAATCGTCACCGATGTTCCCGCTCGAACCGAACCCGAGGCTCCCGATCAACTGGGCAGCCTCATCCGATATGATGTCGCCGAAGAGATTCGTCGTCACAAGTATATCGTAGTCCTGTGGATTCTTGATGAGCCACATGGCAACGGCATCGACATTCTGTTCCTCAAAAGCGATGTCCGGATACTCCGCGGCCACCTCCCGAGCCTCTTCGAGAAACATCCCGCAGGTTTCGCGCACCACGTTCGCCTTGTGGACCGCTGTTACCTTCTTCCTCCCGTGTTTCTTCGCATACTCGAACGCCGCCTTCACGATACGCCGACACCCCTTCTTCGTGAACAGCCGGATGGAGATCGCGGCCTCATTGGGATCAACCTGACGCATTCCCGGGAGCTTCATGATCTCATCCGGGATCGGGCGGTACTCGATGCCGGAGTACAGGCCCTCAGTGTTCTCACGAAAGATGACCAGATCGATGTCATCGCGATAATTGAGAGGGTTGCCAGGAAAAGCCTTGCAGGGCCTGAGGTTGACGTACAGATCAAAGAGGATACGCATGCGCACGATCGGGCTGCGGTACCCCGGTACATTCGGCCTGGAGGTGATCGCCCCGAACAATCCGCAGTCACACTCCTTCAGGATCTCGATCGTCCCCGGCGGCAGCGCGTCCCTGTACTTCTCCCAGCAGGTCCATCCCACTTCGGCGGGAACATACTCCGCATCGAGTTCGATCGCATCGAGTACGATCTTCGCGGCCTCGAGCACATCATGCCCGATACCATCGCCGGGCATCCACGCAATTCTGTACTTCGCCACGTCTGGTCTCCCTTTCTGTCACGTATCCTCTGTCATGACAACTTTCAGGCCTTGCCCACGAGCTTTCTGGCGTATCGAAAATGAACCAAAGCTCGTTCATGTCCGTGTCATCCGTCCCCTGCTGTCGCGTACCCTCTCTCGGATCAACCTTCAGGCCTTGCCCATAACCTTCTTGGTATGAGCGATGAGCCCCCCGTCATTGAGAATCTCCATGACGAATTCGGGCAGGGCAGCGAACGATAGACTGCCTCCGCTGTAACGCAGCTGCCCCCCGGCGAGATCGACCTCGACCTCCTCCCCTTCCTCTATCATGTCTGCGGCCTGCGCGCACTCTATCGGTGGCAGCCCCTGGTTGATCGCGTTGCGGTAGAAGATGCGAGAGAATGACTTAGCGACCACCGCTCCGATGCCGGCAGCCGCGAGACAGGTCGCTGCCTGTTCACGTGAACTTCCGCATCCGAAGTTCGATCCCGCTACGATGATGTCACCACGTCCGATCCGTTCCGGGAACGACGGATCGATGCCCTCGAGGGCATGGGCAGCCATCTCCGATGCCTCGATTATCGGGAGATACTTGCCGGGATAGATGACGTCGGTATCTATATTGTCGCCGAGTTTAATCACCCGGCCCTTTATGATGCCCACTGCGATCTCCTTCGTCGAGTGCTCGCGTGCCGCCCGCGCGTCCGCATCTCAGGCGCGTGCTGGCGTCTCGCTCCCGGCCTCACCTTTCGCTCGATTGCCGGCATTCCACCCCCTCGTCCGCGCCTCAGTCACACGCTCGTTTCCCGTTCGTAGGGTGGCGTCTCATTGGCGCGCCGGCCTCCAGCTCACGCATAACCACTGCTCAGGCTGGTCTCCCTCGCATCACAGGGCACGCCTCACAATGCCGGACCTCTCTTCTATTCGAGAGGCAGCGCCTCGATATAGAGCGCCTGGACCTTGCTCTTCTCGTCGACGACGAAGATACACGAATACCCTGCGACAATGTGCGGGTGCTCGATGCGGGCGAAGTACTTGACGACGAACAGACCGTCCTCCCTGTTCTGCCCGGTCGTCTGGTAACGGAACTCGAGGCTCGGGATATCCCCCTCTCCATCTGGATAGCACTCGCTCGCCAGCTGATTGAGCAGCCGGGGATGCTCGGCAACAGCCCGCCGCACTGGGCCCGCTGCCTCCCGGGCAGCAGCGGTATCGGCCGCGGCACTCCACCGCACGCGATACCGCTCGCAGTGGACGAGATCTCTCTCCCCCTCCTCGATGTCATCGAGCCAGGATCGCTCCGCCGCGTCTGTGCCTCCGCAACGGATGCACAACACCACGATCAACAGAAGCGCTCCTGCCAGAACTGGCACCTGATACTGCTTGAGTCGCGATCGCTTCTTTCGCATGCCGGTCATGTCGCTTCCAGACGATTTCAATAGCCTACAACCAGCGCCTCACCTGCCGCCTGTACCGATTGTATTCCTCCCCGAAGGTCGTCTCCAGAGCTCTTTCTTCATGTTTGATGAAGGCGATCTCCATCGCGGCGATGAACGCGAACGGAACGAGCAGGGCGACGAGCGACCCGAGGAGGAGTCCCACCCCGAGAAGTGCCAGGGCCATACCCAGGTACATGGGATGACGGCTCGCGCCGAACGGCCCTTCTACGATCAAGGCAGATGATTCCTCGAACGGCTTGACCGTCGTCTCCGCCTTCTTGAATAGAGAAGCAGGATTCCGCCCAACCTGTAGGGAAACCGGACCAGCTGCACTATCGGCACGACGAAGTGTAGTCCTACCCCGAGGAGTAGGCATACGAAGAGGTATGCGGGAGGCTCTGGTCTGTTCGTTTTCACGTTTCAGCCGCGGAATGTCTGATTTCTTCTGCCGTTTCCCAGTCGCACCGTCTCGCACAGGTCGACGCGGACACTCTGTGCAGGCTCGTGACTCCGAATCCGACAAAGAATCGTAGACTGGCGGAGAGAGAGGGATTCGAACCCCCGATCCCCGAAGGGATACACGATTTCGAGTCGTGCGCCTTCAACCAGACTCGGCCATCTCTCCGTTCTTGGTGCGGCTCTAGGCTACTGTATGTGCGCCCTCGCCGCGGTCGCGCAACTGCTCGAAGAATTGTCGCAGGAGCGCGCTGCTATCGTCGGCAAGGACGCCGCGCGTCACCGAGACGCGGTGATTCAGTCTCTCGTCCTCGACGATGTTGAGGAGCGAGCCACAGGCGCCGCCCTTCGGATCGTCCGCGCCAATGACCAATCGGTCGATACGCGCCAACACGATGGCGCCAGCGCACATAGGGCAGGGCTCGAGAGTCACATAGATAGTGCACCCGGAGAGGCGCCACGCCTCCAGGCTCGATGCCGCGGCTCCGATCGCGAGGATCTCAGCATGGGCGGTGGGATCACGCAGCCCCTCGCGACGGTTTCTCCCCCGCCCGATGATGCGATCCCCCCGGGTGATCACCGCGCCGACCGGCACCTCGCCGTCATGCAGGCTCTCCGCCGCCTCGGTCAGCGCCTGCCGCATGAACCGCTCTTCCACGTGTAGATCGATCATTCGATCGGGAGTCGTCGTAGTGGAGATCTGTTAAGCGCCTCGATCCGGTCCAAAAGGGGTAAGCATTGCTCGCCGCCCGGATCCAGAGACAAAATGAATATACATATGGCGCGCCCGAGGGGATTCGAACCTCTAACCTACGGATTCGTAGTCCGTTGCTCTATCCAGTTGAGCTACGGGCGCGGCCCAAATCGTGATGAACTGCCTGCACTTATTGCTGTCGCAGGCTCTTTGTACCACGCAACCACGCGCTTGTCAAGCGTTTGTTTGCAGGGAGGATGCTCGCGGGCACGGTACATGCCCTCATACAGGGCGTCTGTCCGCTGCAGTGCGCCTGTCCGCTGCAGTGCGCCCGTCGAGATGCTCCGCGGCGTCGCACAGGGAGCCGGTGCTCGCAGGGGCGGTCTCCCTCCGTCACAGGCGCACGCCTTTGAGAATCCGAAGCTCGGCGCACATGAACACTTATGGTACGTCCGGGGACTCCCCCGGCCGGAGGCGACCGATCGGCACGTGGCGGAGGGGAGTGTCAGGAGGTGACGATATTCACGAGCCTGCGGGGGACGACAACTACGTTCCTGACAGTCTTGTTCTTGGTGTGCTGCTTCACTCTCGCGTCGGCCAGAGCGAGCTCGCGGATTTCCTCCTCACCCGCATCCCGAGCGACTTCGAGCCGCGAGCGCACCTTCCCGTTTACCTGAACGGCGATGGTAATTAGCTCCTGCTCGGTGGCGGCTTCGTCGTACGAGATCCACCCTGACGTGAAGACGGTCTCGTCATTCCCCATCCGATGCCACAGCTCCTCGGCGATGTGCGGTGCGAATGGGGCAAGAGCGTGCACCAGCCTGCGCAGGGAGAGTAGGAATATCCTGCTCGATGTTGCCTTGAATCTGTACAGCGAATTGAGGAATTCCATCATTGCGGCGATGGCGGTATTCAGATCGAGCGACTCGACATCGTCGGAGACGCGCTTCAACATCACATTGAGCTCACGGTACAGATCCCGTTCATCCCCGCTCAGAGCAGTCGGATCGATACGCTCGGGCAGGGAGTCGGGATCGAACTGCCGGAGCTGTTCCATGTGGTCGTTGGCCAGGCGCCACAGGCGGTCGAGGAATCGTGCGGCGCCACTCCCCGCCCTCCCGGTCCATTCTATCTCCCTGTCAGGAGGAGCCGCGAAGAGCATACCCAGTCTCGATGAATCGACACCGTTTTCGTCCATCACGCTCGCAGGAGACGTGACGTTCCCGCGGGACTTCGACATGACGTAACCCTCGGCATCGAGGACCATTCCATGATTGTACAGACGCTCAGTCGGCTCGTCCGTCGGGACCAGCCCCGCGTCGTACAGCACCTTGTGGATGAAACGGAAGTAGAGGAGGTGGCCGGTCGCATGTTCTGCTCCGCCGATGTACAGGTCTATAGGGAGCCACTCTGCGGCATGCTCCTTGGTGAACGGCTCTGCCTCATCCTTGGGGTCGAGATATCTGAGATAGTACCACGACGAGCAGACGAACGTATCCATCGTGTCCGCATCCCGCTTTGCCGGGCCGCCGCACGTCGGGCACGAGACCTCTATGAACGAAGGAATGTCGGCGAGAGGCGACCGCCCCTTGGGCACGAAGTCTACATTCTCTACGGGGAGCTCCACGGGCAGTTCGGACATGGGCACTGGCACGATTCCGCACTTGGGGCAGTGGATCATGGGGATGGGAGCGCCCCAATAGCGCTGGCGGGAGATGAGCCAGTCGCGCAGCCGGTAGTTGACGCGCCGCCTCCCCAGCCCCTTGGCGATGGCGTACTCGGTCACCTTCTCGATCCCCTCCCCGGAGGGGCATCCGTTGAACTGATCCGAGTTCCTCATCGTTCCGGGATCGACGTAGGCCTCCTCCATCTCCTCGGCCCTCAGGGTCCGGGAATCCGGCTCGATGACGACCCTGATGGCGAGCCCGTAGCGCCTGGCGAACTCGAAGTCCCGCTGGTCATGGGCGGGGACGCCCATCACGATTCCGGTCCCGTAGGTTGCGAGCACGTAGTCTGCAACCCAGAGAGGGAGTCGCTCCCCGGAGAAGGGGTGGAGAGCATAGCACCCTGTGAAGACACCGTCTTTGGCGCCGATCGAGGCACGTTCTATCTCCGATTTCGCCACAGCCTTCTCGACGTACTCGGTCACCTCACGCTCACGCTCCGTCCCCCGCACGAGCTCCTTGACGAGTGGGTTCTCCGGGGCGAGAGTCAGGAAGGTCACGCCGTAAATCGTATCGGGCCTCGTCGTGAAGACAGAGAGCTTCCGTTCCTTCGATTCGAGCGGGAAATCGATCCCCGTGCCTTCACTGCGCCCGATCCAGTTGCGCTGCATCGTCCGTATGCTGTCGGGCCAGCCGTCGAGGTTATCGATATCCTCGAGGAGGCGGTCAGCGTAAGCCGTGATGCGGAAGTACCACTGCGTGAGTTCGCGTTTGAGGACCGGCGTCTCGCACCGCTCACAGCGCCCCTCCGAGACCTGCTCGTTGGCGAGCACAGTCTGGCATTGCGGGCACCAGTTCACCATCCCCTCTGCCCGGTACGCGAGGTCGCGCTCCCACAAGGTAAGGAACAGCCATTGCGTCCACCTGTAGTAATCTGGGAGGCAGGTGATCACCTCGCGCTCCCAGTCGTAGCTGATCGCTATCTTCCGCAGGGTCTGCCGGGACGTCTCGATGTTACCCAGCGTCCACTCCCTCGGGTGGATACCGCGCTCGATAGCAGCATTCTCGGCAGGAAGGCCGAATGCATCCCAGCCGAAGGGGTGGAGTACCCGGTATCCCTGCATCATTTTGGAACGCGCGACGAGATCCCCGATCACATAGTTTCTGAAATGCCCCATGTGGACGTCGCCCGAAGGATAGGCGAACATCACAAGCTGATAGAACTCAGGACGGTCGTCATCGCGCGTTGTATAGAGGCCGATTCTCTCCCAGTGCTCGCGCCACTTCCGCTCGACCTCTTCATATGGATAGATCCTCTGGTCCACTGTCTCCCTCATGCTGTCGCGCCTCATCTCCCACTCACGCTCCGCAACGCCATTCGTTTATCTCCGCCCGGACCTGGACTGCGGTCAATAGGGCTCCCCGATGCAATCCGCACTACTTGGGGGGGCTTGCGGGCTCAGCGCTTCCCATGAGCTCGGCACCGCACTTCTCGCAGTACCAGCTATCGGGCCTGTTGCTCGCCCCACACTTGGGACAGATGAGCGTCGGCTCCTCCCCGGCATCACCCACCGCAGCTTCCTCTGTTTTCGCTTCAGCCTCGACTGGCTCCGGCTCCACTCCGCGCTCCACCTCGAACTCTTCCCTCTTGATCACTCCCGGCGGAGCCGAAGTGGGCCGTAAAGGTACCTCCTCCGGCGTTTCTTCCTTCTCAGCCTCCTCCTCCTCAGATTCCTCCTTCTCTCCTACTGCCTCCTCCTCTTTCTCTGCTACTACCTCCTCCTCTTTCTCCGCCTCCCTCTCCTCCACCTTTTCCTCCTCCGCTTTTTCCTTCTCGGCCTCTTCCTTTTCGGCCTCTTCCTTCTCACCCACCGGAGCAGCCACCTCCGCCTCTTCGGCCACAGGCTCCCCTATGAGGCCCCCGAGGAACTCGAGCTGGGCTTCTGTCTCGCGGAGACATTCCTCGGCCCCCTTCAGGCTGTCCTTCTTGGCGCTGGCCTTGCTCTCATAGGCCGCATCGTCGAATTCCTCGATAGCATGTCGCAGATCGAGCTCTTCGAGTTCGTCCCGAATCATATCGCACTGCCGTCCGAGTTCTGCCTTCTCATCCTTGAGACGCATGATCTCTGCACTTATGACGCGTCGCTTCTTCTCAAGACGAGCCGACAGCCCCTCGAGGCGCTTCTCGTAGTCACCCTTCACCTTGTCATAGACCGCCTTCTTGAACTCCTCCCTCTTCTCCTCGAGGCGATCCAGTTTCAGGAGGATATCTTCGCGCTCTCGCTCGAACTCCTTGAGTTCCTCGACGTCGAGTTCGGCAGCCTCCTCCAGCTCTTCCTCGCCCATGTCTTTCCTCCTTCGATGCCCGCTCGCGCGTACTGGGCAGGCTCCATTGCGTAATCCGCCGGGCGCTAGCCGTCTGACGTACTCAGACTAGAAAGATCATACACGAGCGAGTCCAGAATCGTCGTCCGATCCTGGGCCCCGGATTTCAACGCCTGATCCGCCCGAAAGATGAGTACGAGGCCCTTCCGTATCTGTCGTAGCGACAGCCTCTCGCATTGACGTTCATAGCCGCGGAAGTTTCGCTCGCTCAGTCCGAGCCTTCTGGCCACCCCATCCCTCATGCCGCTCGCGATCATCATCTTGGCCCGCCACAGGATGAGAAAGTGCCTGCCAAGGAGACTCACTATATAATATGGCGCCTCACCTACCTTGCACAGATGATCGAGTATCTCGAAGGCCCGAGCACGCGACCCGGTGCCGACGGCATCGCACAGCTCGAAGATGCTGCGACCATGTGGGGACCCGACCACAGCGGAGACATCATCCGCTGAAACATGGCCGTCCGCACCTGCGTACAGTGCGAGCTTCTCGACTTGGCCGGCGAGGTCGGCCAGACCCTCCCCCCCGTCGGAAAGGAGCAGGTCAGCAGCCTCGGGGGAAAGGCGGACTCCCTCGCCCCTGGCGCGCCGCACCAGCCAGCTTCTCGCCTGTCGCTCGAACGGCGGCCAGAAGATAGTGGCGACTGCGTGCTCTGCGAGCTGCCGATAGACCCCACTCCGCAGATTCGCACGATCACATTCCAGCACTACACAGGTCATGGGAGAAGGGCGCTGAGCGTATTCGAGTATGAGACGCTGCTCCTTCGGCGATGCTCGATCGAACTGCTTGATGATGACGAGCCGCTTGGGCGACGACATCGGGAGTGTGCCGGCAAGCCCGGCTACCCTAGAAAGATCGTCCTCGCCCCCATAGAGTATGTCCCGATCGAACACCTCAGCACCCGCCCGCAGCACCAATCGTGTGAGACGAGCCACCGCCTCCTGCCGGAGAAGATCCTCCGGCCCGGCCAGAAGATAAACCGCGGCGACCTTGTCCCGCGAGAGCTCCGCCATGAGCTGCTCGGATTTCACGATCATAGTCGCAACCCTCCCAACGCCATACCCTCGCCGGCACGAACAGATGCTAATTCAATTATTTTGCGCTCCATTACCTTTGTCAAGGTCAAAATCCCAGGGACGTCCCCGCCGTAACCTTCTGAACCTACCAACGTCCCCGGTTGGCTCGTCCCCGGTCATGTGAGGAGGTGGATGTTGCCGATGCGGACGCGGGAGAGGCCGGCGGCCCGGGCGGCGGCTTCCGCGGCCTGTGCCTGGCGGCGGCTTGTGGTAGGAAGGTCGTCCATGACGAATGCGGGGTGGAATGCGAGGAGCGCGTAGGGGATGTCCTGATTGCACGAAGCGATGAATCGGGCGATCGATGATATCTCCTGCTCGTCGACGTATCCAGGCACGAGAAGCGTGGAGGCGACGAGGAGCGGAGGATCGGGCCGCTCCCCCATTTTCGAGGCGACAAAGGCGAAGTTCTCCAGCGTCTGCTCGTTGCCCACGCCGCAGAGCGCCCGGGACAGGTTGGGATCCCAGGTCTTGAGATCGATCTTGATCGTCCCTCCGGACCGGAGCGCGACCTCCGCCGCCTTCGCCATGAGGACACGGCTCATCGATCCGTTCGTCTCCCAGCAGATGCGCAGCGGTCTGTCCCCGGCCGCCTCGAGCGCCTCCTCTGCCACGGCCAGAGAGTGGAGCATCTGAGGTGTGGGGTCTCCGCCGAAGAAGCAGACGCAGCTCGTCTGCGGCGATGCCTTCCCCGCCAGCTCGTGTGCGCTCGTGCTCCGCCCTCCGCCTACGCCCTCGCGGAAGTGCCAGTTCTGACAGAAAAGGCAGTCGAACGTGCAGGCTCGATAGAAGACGGCGAGATTGACACACCCGTATTCAGGACCGCGCGATCGGGAGTAGGTCGGGTACCCTGCCGAGCTGCCGCCGGCGCAGACCCAGTCGGCCACGCAGTTAGTGGGCATCGGATCGTAGTACCAGTCGAGAAATCCCCGCTCCGGGGTGCCGCCCAGCTCGACGATCCGGCCGCCGCGGTTCTCCCGCAGCCCGCAGTATCCCGCCATCCCCTCTCCGATCAGACATCTGTTGCGGCAGACTCCGCACCGCACACCTTCATCATCCTCCGGGATGGCCTCCCGCAGCCCATAGTACCTGCGGGCTCTGGCGTGGACATCGGCGGCCACGTCCGCCGCCGTCCCCGTACCTTCCCTGATACACCGGAGGCAGAGCCCGAGCACCGCGGGTATTTCAGGAGACGTGCTCCCGCAGCTGAGACACTGAGCCATGGATCTCTCTCGAATGGATGGCAGCGAGTGGAATGCAGTATCGGGGCATCGATGGTCTAACGGAGGATCTGGCAGTCGGCCGACCAGACGAGCGACCGGGCGACCGAACACCCACGGACGGCCGGGAGGAGCGGGCAGATCAGCGACTGCGCCTCGAGCCCGACTTCACCACCAACGTACGAAGGCGGTTGATCGCGGCGCCCAACTCATACTTTCTGAAGCCGACGTACCCGCCGAAG
The DNA here is from genome assembly GCA_001303705.1 of candidate division TA06 bacterium SM23_40. Lineage (GTDB taxonomy): Bacteria > LJUI01 > LJUI01 > SM1-40 > SM1-40 > SM1-40. The sequence goes on along the minus strand of LJUI01000030.1, from coordinate 20,678 downwards.
GGCACCCTCTGAAACGGATTGATGACATCGGGCCCTGCACGATCGATGTCGCGCATCACCAGATCGACGATCTGTTTGAGGGTCCGACGGCCATCGACATACTGTTGTGCCGCGTAGTGGATCGCATCGCCGACCGCTCTCGTCTGACCGAGGTCGACGATCTGCTCGACATAGGAGAGATCGAGCTCCTCATACCCGTAGAAGATCGTGTCGATGCGCCTGGCATCGATCTTCACCGCCTTCTTGCCCCGCCGTGGGTCGAAGCTCCGGGCGAGCGGAGCCCGCGGGCGAGGCCGGCGCGGCTTCTCCGCCCCCTCGTTACATCACGCGGCCGGTACGCGTCGAGCATGATCACGAGGTCGGCTACATCGAGGTAGTCGCCCGATCCGCCAAGCACGAGGATCGTCGAGACCCCGTGGTGCCCGTACAGCGACCGCACGCGATCGACGAATGGAGTGATCGGCTCCTTCTCCTTGGCCACTAGCAGCTGCATGCGATGATCCCTGATCATGAAATTGGTGGCCGAGGTGTCTTCATCGATGAGCAGGAGCTCGGCGCCGAGCTCGAGGGCTTCCACTATGTTCGCGGCCTGAGAGGTGCTCCCGCTCGCATCGTCCGAGCTGAACGCAGTTGTGCTCTTCCCGCCGGGGAGGTCACCGATGAAGTCGGAGATGTCGACCTTCTCCACCCGGCGGCCATCTTCCGCCCGGATCTTCACGGCATGCGGGTTCGTGACGACGAACTCCCGCCCGTCCTCGGGAATCTGGTTATAGACGCCGCGCTCGACAGCGCGGAGGAGCGTCGATTTCCCGTGATACCCGCCGCCGACGATGAGCGTCACGCCTGCCGGAATCCCCATGCCGTTCACGACACCGCTATTCGGCGTGGTGAACGAGGTCTCTAGCGAGGGAGGAGAGAAGAGAGGCACGGCGGTCTCCCGATCCATGGGCCGATCGTCCACACCGCTCCGCCTGGGAAGGATCGAGACATTAGCGAGAAACGAGACCAGCCCTTTGTCCGGGAGGGTGCGGCGGATGAAATCCTGATCCTCCGCGATCTTCACATGAGTCCACAGCCGATCAGCATCGAGATTAGCGAACAGGAGTGCCCCGTCGACGATGCGCGGGATCTCCTTGAAGAAGATCGTCTCGGCCTCTTTGCCCAGGATCGTCCGACCACGCGCCGGCAGGCCGACGACAAACCGAGCCTCGACGAACTCGTCGTCGACGACCATCGACGATCTCTTGAGGATCTCCTGACCACACGGGATGATCCCGATCGTGCCGCTCTTACCGGAACCGCGCCGTCCCTTCGCTGTCCTGTTGATGGCATCCCGGTATCTACGGGTGAGGAAATCCTCGAGCGCCGTCCTCCTGCTCTCGCCCGCGTATGTTTCCCTGGGGAAACCAGCGGTATCACGGCCAACTCGCACCCTCATCCGGGAGGGAGCTGCGAACGGATCACCCTGGACATGGTCAACGTGCAACTCGAAGTTCGGGAACGCATATCGGCCGGCGATCGACTTGTACGCCTTATACCCGCGACCGTCGATGCGTTTCAGCTTTGCCGCCAGCTGTTCCATCGCTACCCCTCATCCGTGTAGCTGCTGCCCGCCGGCAATCGAGCTGTCCGGGTCTCCACATCCCCGGAGATGATAGCCATCAGACTATCACGGTGAACAACGAAGTTGCCCATGAACTCGGGCCGGACCGGGTTGGCAGCCGGCAGGTTGACCTTCAGCGGATCGACAAACCTCCCTTTGTACTTCATTTCGAAGTGCAGATGGGGCCCTGTCGAAAGACCGGTCGAACCGACGTATCCGATCACTTCGCCCTGTGCAACCCTGCCGCCTGCCCGCACCCCTGCCGCGATCTGCGACAGGTGTCCATACCCGCTCCTGTAATCGTTTGCGTGCCTGACGCGCACGAACTTGCCATATCCTCCGTTCCACCCTGCGAACTCGACGACGCCATCGCCGATAGCTGATACGGGAGAGCCCACCGGGGCGGCATAGTCGATTCCGTGGTGCGGCCGGTAGTACCTGAGGATGGGGTGAAACCGCGATCGACTGTAGAACGAGCTGATGCGACTATAGCTGAGGGGAGATCTGAGGAACGCCTTCCGCAGCGACCGTCCGTTCTCGTCATAGTAGTCGGCATGCCCTTCAGGATCCACGTACCGGAAGGCATAGTGATCCTCCCTCCCCCAGTATCTGGCGCAGATGATGTCCCCGTACCCGATGCACCTCCCCTCCGAGAAAAGTTCTTCATATAGGGCGATGAACCGATCCCCATCCCGGCTCTCCGTGTAGAAGTCGATATCCCAGGCAAAGATGTCCGCGAACTTCGACACAAACTCCGGCGAATGGCCGTGCTCCAGCATTGCCAGATAGAGAGACTCCTCGAGGGTCCCCGCAGCCAGGGCGAGGCGCCGCGCAACGGGTGCCTGGCAGCGGTATCCCCGCAGCCCCTCAGGGGATGGTTCCACAACATACGAGACCATCGGCCCTGTGCGGTATTCGAAGTAGTCGACCACGCCGTCGGTATCGAGCACAACCATGAACTGATCCCCCGGCTGACATCTTCTGAAATCGAGGATCCCGCGAAGCGCGGAGAAGATCTCGTGCGCCGTATACGGTTCAATCCCGCTTCTCGCCAGGGCCTCCGACAGCGTCTCCGCACGCCTGACCACACCGGATAGGGTGTCGCCGGGCTCGTCGGCCGGGACGGCGACTTCCATCGAAGCCTCCTCTGTTGCCCTCGTCCGAAAATCCCAGCGCAGCGAGCCGACAGCAACGAGCATGAGCCCCACGCCCAGAAGGAAGCTCGCCTGCCCTCTTGATATCCGCGCCCTCCGCTTCGATAATCTCAGAGTCGAGGGTCTCACCCTCGGCCTTCTTCTTCTCCTCCTGCCGGGTCTTGCCCTCACCACCGGTCACTCCTTTGAACAGTTGCTGAAACGTCCGAGCTTCATCCCACAGCCCTCCAGCCGTCGCCCTCCTGCCGGTAGGCGCGGCGCTCATCGAGGAGATGGATCACACGCCACCCCCGGGTCTCCAGGGCCCGAGAGATGTACCGCCGATGGCATCGCCAGGGGAGCAACTCCGCGCAGACGATGGCCGTCGTGCGCTCAGACGCGAGTTGCCCGAGCTGCTCGACGCCACGCCTGAACTCAACGGAACACGCGTAGTCGCGATACCCCCCCTTCCGGTACCCCCCCAACGATTCGCCGAGATAGATATACTCGACCCCTCGATCCGCGAGGAGTCGAGAGAACTGGTCTATACGGAAGTGATCGTACTTGCTCGTCGGGAAACGTCTCACATCGACGACGGTCTCTATCCCATATGTCGCCAGGATCCGGGCGAACTCGTCGAACGAACGAGTACTCGTCCCCAGGGAGTAGACTACATTCATCACGCGACGTCCATTGGCGAGAGGCCGATGATCGGGATCGACGTCCCGCACGCAGGACATCGTCCCTTGACGAGCGATATGCTGACGACACCATGAACTCTCCGTTCGATGACGCGGTGACCGCACTCGGGACAATAGGTATGGTTGGCCGGGTGGCCGGAGACATTCCCGATGTACACGTACTTGAGGCCCTCGCGACGGCCGATCTCACATGCCACTTCCAGCGTTCCCACGGGCGTCAACGGCAGGTGGCTGAGGCGGAGGTGGGGAACGAACCGCGTAACGTGCCATGGGACATCAGGCCCCAGCCTCGTGGCGATAAACCTGGCGATACCGTGCAGTTCCTCCTTACTATCGTTGTACCCGGGAGTGACATTTGTCACTACCTCGACGTGCATTTTCCACATCCGATGGGCACGCTCGATCGTCTCGAGCAATTCGTCGAGGGCGCGGAAGTTCGCCAGCCGACGATACGTATGTGAACGAGACCCTTTCAGATCGACACGAAAGCCGTCCAGAGAAGGTCCTATGTAGTCGAGCGCCTCCGGGGTGAGGGCCCCGTTGGTGACGAAGTTCGTGTACAGGCCGCGCCGCTTTGCCAGTCGCGCAGCCTCAGTGGCATATTCGAGCCAGAGCGCCGGCTCATTGTAGGTCCAGGAGAGACCCTGACATCCGTGCCGCAGCGCCATCTCCACGCTCTGGGCGGGAGAGATCCGGACCGCGCGATCAAGCGTGACCCGCCGCTCCTTGACTCCCAACCTGGTCGGCCCAACATGGGCGATCTCCCAGTTCTGGCAACCAATACAGCGGAAGTTACACCCGAATGATCCGAAAGACAGGGCATGCGATCCGGGATAGAAGTGGTACAGCGGCTTGATCTCAATCGGTGCGACGGACCAGGTAGAGACTGCGCCGTAGATGAGCGTGACCATCCTCCCGCCTTCGTTGCGGCGCGTAAAACAGTACCCGGCGCGCCCATCGGCGACAATGCAGCGCCGGAGGCAGACGTTGCACTGGACGCGACGGTTCTCGAGGCGATCATACAGGTCTGCCTCATGGCGCGGCGAATCGACCTCGCCGAAGACGGTTGAGTGCGTACTCATCACCCCTGGTCGTCACCTCTTCTGCGATCTGCGTGCCCTCTGTGATGCGCGCGAAGTCCGTGATCCGCGGGAAGTCCGTGACCCGCGCGATGTCCGTGGCGGACGCGAGGAGCGCGACTTTCTCGAGGCGCGAGACCGGACCGACGCGCCAGACCCGCCAGACTTACGTGACGTAACCGGCGTTCGCGGCTTGTGCGACCCGCGCGATTTGGGACGGGATCCCCTCCACGAGGCGATCTTCTCCGCCGGCCATGCATTAACCACATCTTCCGGGCCCAGCCAGGCACGCCGGGCGACCGCGACCCCGAACCGCATCATCGAGAGATCCTCCAGCCAGTGGCTGTCGGTCCCGAGGGAGAGCACGACACCCAACTCCTTGGCCCGCCGCGCGTGGATGTCGGATAGGTCGAGCCTATCGTAGTACGCGTTGATCTCGAGTGCCGTGCCGGTGGCCGCCGCCTCACGCATCACAGCCTCGATATCGACGTCGTACCCCTCGCGTCCGGAGAGGAGCCTCCCAGTGGGGTGACCGATTGTATCGACGAGCGGATGACGCACTGCCTCGATCATGCGGTCGGTCGCTCGCTTCCTGAACACGGTGTGGAGGGAGGCGACGACGAAATCGAGCCGTGCAAGTACCTCATCGGGCACATCGAGGCTGCCGTCGGCAAGGATGTCGACCTCACAGCCGGCAAGCAACCGCACGCCCTTCAGGCGCCGATTCAGCTTCCGCACCTCAGCGATCTGTTCCTCGAGTTTCTCGATGGAGAGCCCGCCCGCGTAGTAGACCGACTGCGAGTGATCACAGATCGCTAGATAGGAGTAGCCCAACCTGCGGGCTGCCGTGGCGAGATCGCTCAGGCTGCCCTCTCCATCGCTGTATTGGGAATGGACGTGAAGATCCCCGACTATCGAACCCTCGTCGATGAGTTCCGGCAGCTGCTTCTTCAGGGCAGCCTCGATCTCACCCCTGTCTTCGCGAAGCTCAGGCGGTATCAACGGAAGGCCGAGCTTCCGATAGACCTCCTTCTCTGTCTTCCCCGCAATCCGCACCTCCTCTCCGTCGCCGACCTCAAACACCCCGTACTCGCTCACCTTCAGTCCCCTGGCCTTGGCCATCTCCCGGAGCCGGATATTGTGTGCCTTCGAACCGGTGAAATACTGGAGTGCGGCACCGTACGAGCTGCGATCGACGACCCTGAGATCGACCTGGATTCCTTCCTCAGTGCGGATGGAGGCCTTGGTCGCGCCTGCCGCGAGCACGTCCGAAACGAGAGGGAGATGGGTGAATCGGTCAATAACCTCCGCACCGGCCCGGGAGCAGACGAGGATGTCGATGTCGCCCACGGTCTCGCGCATCCGGCGCAGCGATCCCGCCGGTGAGATGTCGACGATGCCTCCCTCTTCGGAGAGCTCCTTGATGACTCGCTCGACGAGCGGCGCAGCCCTGCCCAGGGGGATCCTCTCACGCGACCGTTCGAAGAGCTCGATACCACGCTTGAGCAACTGAGCCCGTTTCGCCCCCAATCCGGGAAGCTGCGCCAGACTGCCGTTGTCGAGCACGTGCTTGAGGTCGTCGAGGCCCTTCACATCGAGCTCTCGATGGACGAGCGCCAGTGTCTTCGGGCCCAGCCCCTGAATCCGGAGCAGATCGAGGAGACCGTCGGGAATCCCCTCCATCGCATCCTGTTGCTTCTTCATCGCTCCGGTCCTGAGATATTCTTCGATCTTCTTGGCGATCCCCTCGCCGATGCCGGAGACCTTCCTCAGCCTCCCTTCGTCGTGCAGCACGGCGACATCTTCGGAGAGTTCCCGCAGTACACGGGCAGCCTTCCGGTAGGCATTTACCTTGAAGACGCTCTCTCCCTTGAACTCGAGAGCATCTCCGATCTGATCGAAGACGGCTGCTAGCTCCCGATTCTTCATCCTGACTCGCCCCCCGGGACTGTCGGCTTGGCGGCGAACAGATCGAGCGCGGTCCTGCAGGTGTTGATATGGATTTCGACGGTATCCTGCGTGTCCCAGGCGTATCCTCCCGCCAGCAGGATTGCCACCGGCAGGCCACGGACTTTCGACTCTCCCAGTACCAGCTCGTCGCGCCGACGCAACCCCTCGATCGACAGGTCGAGTCCTCCCAATTGATCTCCGCAGTATGGATCAGCGCCTGCAAGATAGACAACCAGCTCAGGCAGATGTGTATCGAAGAGGCGTGGCAGAACTTCATTCAGCCGCGACAGGTACTCCTCGTCGTTGGTCCCATCAGCCAGTCCGATGTCGAGATCGCTCTCTTCCTTGAGCGGGTAGTTATTCTCCTGATGCATGGAAAACGTGTACACCGACGGGTCGTGGCGGAAGATGTGTGCCGTCCCGTTACCCTGATGGAGATCACAATCGACGACGAGGACGTGAGAGGCGGCATTGGTCCGCTGGAGGCCCCGTATTCCGACGGCAACATCATTCACATAGCAGAATCCCTCGGCATGATCGGCGAAGGCGTGGTGGAGGCCTCCACCGATATGCACTGCTGCACCTCTCTTCATCGCCTCGACACATGTGAGAATGGTCCCTCCTGCGGCAAGCATGAATCCATCGACGATCTCACGTGTCAGGGGGAGCTCGGAGCGACACGTCCGCTCTGTCCATCGAAGTTCATCGAGGTCCTCGAGGTAGGTGAGCGTGTGGACGGCGAGCAGATCCTCCCGGGATGGTGATGGCGGATCGAGCAGGTCGCTCCGCGAGGCGAGTCCCAGCTCTATCAAGCGATCTGCGACCAGATCATACTTCGCGATAGGAAAGACGTGCGAGCCGATGTCGACGCGATACTTGGGTGAATAGATGAACGCTGGCTTCATAGGAAGGACTACCCCCCACGCACAGCTTCGTCGAAATCCTTCGCGAACCGATCCATCTCTTCCTTCGTCCGCTTCTCTGTTACGGCGACGAGAAGAGTGTCAGCAAGATCGTCCCGGAACCCCCCGAGATCTACCCCGGCCAGATACCCGCGCTCGAGGAGACGATCAATCAGATCCGACGCGGGCCCGGGCAGTTTCACTGCACACTCTTTGAAGAACGGAATATCGAACCGACGTTCCACCCCGGCTATCTGCGTCAACTGTTCGATGAGATAGTGGCTCTTCTGGAGGCAGAGTTCACTCACCTTCCTCATCCCCTGCTTTCCGAGGAGTGAGAGGTAGATGGTGGCGGCGAGAGCACACAACGCCTGGTTCGTGCAGATGTTCGAGGTTGCCCGTTCGCGCCGGATGTGCTGCTCTCTGGTCTGAAGGGTGAGGACATAGCCCTTCGTCCCCTCGGTGTCGGTCGTCGCTCCCACAAGCCTCCCGGGGAGAAGCCGGATGAGATCACGACGCGTGGCAAATAAGCCGAGATACGGCCCACCGAAGCTCTGAGGAATGCCAAGAGCCTGACCTTCACCGACGGCAACATCGCATCCATATTGCCCGGGCGGCACGAGGGTCCCCAACGAGATGGGATCGACTCCGACGACGAGCAGCGCACCGGCCGCGTGCGCAAGCTCGCCCACAGCAGCTGCCGGTTCGAGACAGCCGAAGAAATTGGGATGCTGGACGACAACACAGGCAGTCTCATCCCCGATCGCTCCCCGCAGCTGGTCGAGATCGGTCACCCCCTCAGGAGCGGGGATGCGCCTGATCGGGACATCGATCCCCCGGCAGTACGTCTCGATGATCACGAGATAGTGGGGATGGATCGACTCGGAGACGACGACCTCGGGCCGCCGGGCGGCAGCCCGACAGAGGTGAACCGCTTCAGCGAGTCCTGAGCCTTTATCATAGAGCGAGGCATTCGCCACGTCCATCTCGGTCAGTTCAGCAATGAGGCTCTGAAACTCATAGATCGCCTGGAGCGTCCCCTGGCTTACTTCACACTGATAGGGCGTGTACGCGGTGTAGAACTCCGAGCGCGAGATGAGGTGATCGACGACACTGGGAATGAAATGGTCATAAGCACCGGCACCGGCAAAGGAGACGAGGCCTGCCGCACCGTTCTGGTCCGACATCTGTTCGAGAAGCTTCAGCACCTCGATCTCGGAGAGAGGGGCCGGCAGATCAAGCAACCGATCGAGCCTGATACCCTCCGGTACGTGCTCAATGAGGGCCTCGAAGTCGCCCACCCCGATCGCCTTCAGCATCTCCTCTCGGTCGCGGTCGGTATTCGGTATGTAACTCACGTCAGTCCTCCATCCGTGTGCCTGTCATTTCGAGTGTGTGTGGTCGCACGTCCTCGCTCCCCTAATGGTGAGTTCCATGTTTATAGAACGGAGGCTTCACGATCGCGGCCGATGCCGGTTCTCCCCGCACGACAATTGTGAGCTCAGTGCCTGACTTAGTATGGGGCCGAGCGACATACCCCAGGCCGATGCCCTTCTCGAGAGAAGGCGAAAACGTGCCGCTCGTCACATGTCCCACCTTTTCCCCGTTGACTAGGATGTCGAATCCGGGGCGCGGGATCTCATTCCCCATCATCTCGAACGCAATGAGGCGTCGCTTGACACCTTCCTCTTTCTGTTTCTTGAGGGCCTCCTGGCCGATGAACTCCTCCTTTTCCAGCTTGGTGATCCAGCTGAGTCCGGCCTCGAGGGGAGTCGTCGTCTCATCCATGTCATTACCATAGAGATTGTACTTCATTTCCAGCCTCAGCGTATCTCTGGCCCCCAGTCCGACCGGCTTGAGCGAAAACTCCTTCCCCGCCTCGACGATGGTATCCCACACCTGCGGACCATGTTCCGCCGCCATGTAGATCTCAAAACCATCCTCTCCCGTATAGCCGGTACGCGAGACGAGGGCTTCGACGCCCCCGACCTTCCCCTGAGCCGACCAGTAGAACTGTATCTCAGAGAGTTTCAGATTTGTTACACGCTGCATCACCAACTCGGCATTCGGACCCTGAACAGCGAGCTGTCCCGTCTCGTAAGAGCTATTCTCTATCTCGACATCTCCACTCCGGTTGCTGACGATCCAGTCGTAATCCTTCTCGATGTTCGCGGCATTGACTACGAACAGGAAATGATCGACGAGGCGATAGACCACGAGATCGTCAACCAGCCCCCCATCTTCATAGCAGAGAGCTGAGTACTGCGCCTGACCGACCGCCAGTTGAGCCGCATCGTTAATAGTCACATAGTTCACGAACTCCAGAGCATCGGGTCCACGGATCGTCACCTCCCCCATGTGGGAAACATCGAACATCCCGACATTAGACCGCCCCGCCCGATGCTCTTCGATGATCGACGTGAACTGGATCGGCATCTCGAAGCCCGCGAACTCAACGATTCTGGCCCCGAGCGCCTTGTGCTTCTCGAAGAAAGGAGTCCGTCTGGGCGATTTCTCTTCCATACTCCCTCCTCCTCACGGGCTGGCCATAGAGAGACGCTCCTCCTCTCGGTCACGACGGAGATAAGCGCCGGTATAGGAAGTTCTCGATTCCTCTATCTCCTGCGGCGGTCCCGCGACGACAATATCACCACCGTCGTCCCCGCCCTCCGGCCCGAGGTCGATAACCCAATCGGCACACTTGATGACGTCCAGATTGTGCTCGATGACGAGCACCGTGTTGCCCTTTGCGACCAGCCTGTCGAGAACCCTGAGGAGCATCTTCACGTCTTCGAAGTGGAGTCCGGTCGTCGGCTCATCGAGAATGTAGAGTGTACTCCCAGTGCCGACCTTTGACAGTTCCTTGGCCAACTTGATCCGCTGGGCTTCTCCGCCCGACAGGGTCGGCGCCGGCTGACCCAGCTTGATGTATCCGAGTCCGACATCGGCCAGGAGTTTCAGCTTCCGCTTTATCTTCGGCACCGCCCCGAAGAACCGCATGGCCTCATCGGCCGTCATCTCGAGCACGTCACTGATCGTCTTCCCCTTATAGGTGATCTCGAGGGTCTCGCGGTTGAAACGTTTCCCTTTGCACAACTCACACAGCACATAGACGTCAGGAAGAAAGTGCATTTCGATCTTGATGATCCCGTCGCCTGCGCATGCCTCACATCGTCCGCCCTTGAGATTGAAACTGAACCGCCTGGGACGATAGCCGCGCACCCTCGATTCCGGTACAGAAGCGAAGAGCTCGCGGATGTAGGAGAAGCTGCCGGTGTACGTGGCCGGGTTCGACCGGGGTGTCCTCCCGATGGGCGACTGGTCGATATTGATAACCTTGTCTATCTCCTCCACCCCAAGGATCTGGTCGTACGCCCCCGGAGGGCGGCGTGAACGGTAGAACCGCTGGGCAAGTGCGCGATAGAGTATGTCGTTGACCAGAGTGCTCTTTCCTGATCCCGAAACACCGGTCACGCAGACGAAGAGCCCGAGCGGGATGTGGACGTCGATCGACTTCAAGTTATTCGCCGCTGCCCCCGTGACGACCAGCCATCCCTTCTTCGGGCGCCGCAGCCGACCGGGGGTCTCGATCGAGCGTCTCCTCGCCAGGTACGCCCCGGTGAGCGACCCGTTCTCTTCCGCAATCTCCGCCGGAGTGCCGGTGGCGACGACGTGCCCACCCAGCTCTCCCGCCCCCGGTCCGAGATCGATCACGTGATCAGCGGCAGAAATGATCTGACGGTCGTGCTCGACCACGACTACTGTATTGGCGAGATCGCGAAGCCGGGTGAGGGTATCGAGCAGGCGCCGATTGTCGCGCTGATGGAGCCCGATGGATGGCTCGTCGAGGATGTACAGGACACCTGTCAACCCGCTGCCGATCTGCGTTGCCAATCGTACGCGCTGCTCCTCCCCGCCGGAGAGAGAGTCGGTGGACCGATCGAGCGTCAGATAATCGAGGCCCACGTCGACCAGGAACCCCAGCCGCGCCGATATCTCTGCCTTCACCTGTTCTCCGATTACCTTCTCCCGCCCGTTCAACTCCAGCTCGCTGGAGAAGAAGGCGTGCGCTCGCTTGACCGACATGCTGACTAGCTCGGAGATCGAGAGCCCGCAGACGCGAACCGACAGGCTCTCTTTCCGGAGCCGCGCACCTCGGCAGGCCGGACAGGTGAGTATACTCATGTACCGCTCGATATCATGACGGACCCAATCCGATTGTGTATCACGGTACCGACGCATAAGCATGGGGATGGCTCCTTCAAACCGCCATCTCTCTTCGTCACGGCCGCGCCCCTCTCCAGGCACAGCTCCACCCTCGGGCTCTGTTCCGTACAGCAAGATCCGCTCGGCATCCTCGCCGAGACTCCCGTACGGCGCATCGAGATCGACACCATGCCGTTCCTGCAACATCTCCAGCTGGGTGAGGAGCCAGCGAGACGTCGGCTCCCCCCACGGACCGATCGCTCCCTCCAGGATCGAGAGCTCAGAGTTGACGATGAGGAGCTGGGGGTCTATCTCCAGCCTGGTCCCCAGCCCGCCGCAGGTCGGGCATGCGCCATACGGACTGTTGAACGAGAACATCCGGGGCGAAAGCTCCTCATAGCTGATCCCGCACTCGATGCAGGCACAGTGTTCACTATAGACCTGTTCGCCTGCCTGCCCGCGATCGATGATGATGACACCATCCCCCTCGCGGAGTGCAGTCTCGATCGAATCGGCAAGGCGGCGCTTCGCCTTGTTCTTGACGACAAGCCGATCGATCACCAGCTCGATGGTATGCGCCTTCTTCTTGTCGAGGGCCGGGAGCTCATCGAGATCGATCACCTTGCCGTCTATCCGGGCCCGCACGTACCCGCGGGACTTTGCCAGTCGGAGCACGCGAAGATGCTCGCCCTTCCGCCCTCTGATGAGTGGTGCAAGAATCTGGACCCTCGCTCCCTCTCCCAGAGAAAGCACAGCATCGACAATCTGACTGACCGTCTGGCTGGCGATGAGACGGCCGCATTTGTAGCAGTGAGGGATGCCGATCCGCGCAAACAGAACCCGCAGATAGTCGTAGATCTCCGTGACTGTCGCCACCGTAGATCGGGGGTTTCGGGCGGCCTTTCGCTGCTCTATCGATATTGCCGGCGACAGCCCCTCGATTGCGTCGACGTCCGGCTTCTCCATCACCCCCAGAAACTGGCGAGCATACGCACTGAGCGACTCTACATAACGCCGCTGGCCTTCGGCATAGATCGTGTCGAAGGCCAGAGAGGACTTCCCGGAGCCGGAGAGCCCGGTGACGACGACGAGCTTGTCTCGCGGGATCGTCACATCGATATTCTTGAGGTTGTGCTCTCTCGCACCCTTAACGACGATGGCACGGTTTGAAGCCACGATCCTCTCCTTCGCAGACTTGATCACCGTGCCGACACTACCATGTTCAACATCAAAAGTCAACCTGCTCTAGTCAGCCTGCATTGCCGTGATATGGAGATCTCCGCGGTGGTAGATCTCGGTACCGGTCGTCCGCGTGACCTCCCGATCCGTAACCACAGCCGCCGGGGATGCGATGAGACCCGGTAGATTCCCGCGCACCACGACGAAGTCCCGCACGGCAACCGTGCCCGGAAGAGAGGGCTCAACTGCAATCGATACTGAGTAAGTGTCTACGCCACCCTTCACCTCTCCGGTGAGTTGAAGCCACCGATCGTGCCGCTGCACCGTCATCTCCTGTGGGGCGTCGCGGAGCCCGATGCGTGCTCCTCTCACGCGGACGGGAATGATGATGCTGCAGACGGCGTCACGGAGAATCCCTGTCTTGACGGAGATGAGGACATCGACATTGGTGGCCCGTCCGATGGGGATCGAACTCTTCGATGTGACGAAGGCGAGGTCGCCCCATTCCCCTTGCTCCCCTCTCCACGTCGTCGAGTACTGGAAACAGACACTGCACGCCCCACCACACTGATCACTTACCGTGCACGTCACCGCCTGATCGAGGTCGATGGCCGGCACATCGGATAGCTCGAACCGGAGCCGCTTCGTCTCCCCTGCCTCCTCGAGGAGCCACGGGAGCGCGTACTCTCTGCCATAGAACGTATAGACCGCCAGCGGGTTCTCGGTGGGAAAGAGAAGGGTCTCTCCGAGAGGAAGTGTATCGACAATACCCACGTCGAAGCGATAAGTCTCGGCCTCGGGGGTGTTCAGCCCCACTCCCAGCACCTCCACAAGCATCGCCTCGCGGAAGCCATCCTCGGAGTACAGGAGTTCGACACGATCGATCTCCTGGAGCAGAACTGGCGCAGTATCACCCGGCTTCCTGCGCTCCGCGCATCCGCCGCTCCACATCCCAACGAAGATCACCACCACTACTGCGAGCATCGGCACCGTATCCATCCAGCCTCTTATTCGCACGATGAAACCTCCAACGTCTTCTGTTCGTTCAGTGAACGTTGCTGGTAGTATCTTATGGCTCTCTCATCACATGAATGAACTTCATGTCAATGCATTCACACAATGTCCTCGACCTCTCCAATTCTTCGGCCGTCACAGAACCGTCACAAAAACCCGAACCGCCAGCATGATACCACCAACAGCAAGTGTTCCGACCGACAGGCGCAGGAGCTTGTCCAGGAGCCCCCTGTACACATCCTGCTCGACGCCGGAGGGAAGGACTCCCGCCACGAAGGATAGCCAGCACCCGGAGATGATGAGGCCGCTGGCTACGGGTATGTCGACTGACATCTGCATGACGCAGAACACGCAATGGTGGAATGGTGCATGGAGAAGAAGAGGGGAGAGCTTCGTGTGGAGCGCCAGTATGTAGATCGGCAGCGTGGCCGCAGCTGCAACGACGAGTGCAGCCCTCAGGGGTATGGCTGGCATCCGACGGACCACGAGCGCTAACGCTATAACGGCCAGGGCCAGGACGACAAACGTCCAGGCCCATACCGGGGTGCTCGACGAGATGGCCTTCGTCACAGCTGTCGTCGGCATATCGAATAGCGATGTGCAGCAGCTGACGCTCCGGGGCTCGACGGCCGCCAGAACGCGGAAATCGAGACTACTCTCCACGAGGACCAGTAGAGCAATAGGCGCCTGCAGGAAGAGCTTCCGACGCATGAACGGCTGACTTTCTATTTTCCTGTCGAGCGCATTGAGTACCAACCAGTACCCGTACATGAGAGGCACGACGAACTTGAGAGCAGAGGCCACGAACGACCACGGCGGATACAACATGTGCATCCCCGCGAGGCACATGGCTCCAGGCACATACGATATCAGACTCCAGAGCGTGAGGAACCAGAGCGGCACGAGCCCGAGGCGGAGTGAGAGCCCGAGAGCCACGAGCGTGATGACGAGATAGACCCACCGCTCGAGCTGGTGTTGCTGCTCCAATCCTGACTCCGGCCTCCAGTGGCGCGCCACGACGAAGGCGACGACTGCAGCCGGTATGGCGACCACCAACGTGAGGACTGAGATGAGAAGATAGGTCACGGTCAGCCCGCTGATGACCATTACGATACCCTCTGTTACACCGCCGTGGGTGGCGCCTGCGACCGTCCACGCCGCACCCACTCTCCATCCGGAAGCACAAGCTCCCGATCGATGAGATCGCTCTCTAGCAGCATCTGATCGTGAGATGCAATGACGAGTGTCTTCCCTTCCTTCTTGAATTCGGAGAAGATGGAGAGCAGTCTATGTGCCGTCTTCATGTCAACGTTAGAGCTTGGCTCATCTGCGAGAATGAGCCAGGGATCGCCCACGAGGGCCCGGGCGATCGCCACCCGCTGCTGCTCGCCCCCGCTCAGTTCGTTCGCCGCGAAGCTGGCCCGGTGCGACATGCCAAGCCGCTCCAGTAGAATGCCGGCCTGCTCCCGCCTCTCACTCGCCCGGAGCCCGAGAGGCACGAGCGGCATCGCAACATTGTCGAGAGCTGAGTATCCGGGAAGCAGGTTGAATTGTTGAAAGATGAATCCCATTTCATTGCGGCGCACATCGCTCCGGAAATGGTCGGCCAGCCGTGACACCTCGCGGCCCCGCAGAAAGACCCGACCAACCGTAGGCCTCGTCAGGCAGCCCACCATGTTGAGGAGCGTGCTCTTCCCGCTTCCCGAGGGGCCGCTGAACAGCACCACCTCACCAGCCTCGATCGCACAGGTGAGCTCCTTCACGGCCTCGACTCTCTCTCTTCCGGAGTAGAAGATCTTGCTCACGTTCTCGAGCTGAATGGCAGCTGTCACGAGTCACATCCACGTTCGTTGTGCTGGTCACACAGCAACACCAACCAGACGGCGCCACTGCTCACATGCCAACAACAGTGTCCTTGTTCTAGGTCTAATTCGACCTGGTCACTGCTCGCCGCGGATCGCCTCATCGGGCTCGATGATCCCCACCAGCCAGGCCGGTACCACCGTTGCCACAAGGAGCGGAAAGATTCCCACAACGAGCAGCAGAAACAGGCTCTTGACGCTCATGTAGATCGGCACGGCAAACTCCGGATATACCGTCGCCCATCCAAGGAAGTACTGCTTGATCCCGGGCGCACCGAGCCCCAGGTACCCCAGGCCGAGCAGTATCCCGCCGAATGTGCCGAGGAGCGCGATGATGACGGTCTCCAGCATTTTAACTTCGATGATGTCAAGAGTCCCCCATCCAATGGCCTTCAATATCCCAATCTCCCGCCTCAGTGCAAGCCCGATGCTCGCGCTCTGGGCCCAGGCCACGAGGCAGACGGTGAGCAGCAGGATCATCCACATGAGCTGAAACACGCCGCCCCGGCCCCCATAGGCTTGCTGTGTGAGTTCCCCGAGGGCATCCCGTGTCAGTACGCGGAGATTGTTACCGATCTCAAGGATCCGCTGCGCCGCCAGGTCGGCGTACACCGGATCATCGAGGTACACACAGAAATCCGACGCCTCGCTCTCCAGGTACCCGAAGAATTTGCGCGCCGTCTCGAGCGAAACGACGAGGAGATCTGCCGCGTAGATCTCGACCGCGGTGCCGAAGACACCGACGATCTGGAGTTCCGCCTCATTCCCCAGGGCATCCTCGAGGTTGATCCTGTCGCCGACCTCGAGCCGGAAGACCGAGGCAAACGCCTTCCCCACGACTGCCTCATCGACGTCTCCCGCAACGAGGAACCTCCCTTTCTCCACGCTCAGTCCGATCTCCTCGGCGATCGGCATACGCTCCAGGTCGATGCCCATCAGGGTGTACGCTGCCTCACCTCCAGGTACGCTCACGGGAACGTACCCCCAGACTCTGGGGACGGCGCTGATGACGTGCTCGACGGCTCGGAGCGAGTCACCGTAGGAGAGTGCCATCCTCTCGACGCGGCCGCCGACAAGCTGTTGCA
Organism: candidate division TA06 bacterium SM23_40; assembly: GCA_001303705.1. GTDB lineage: Bacteria > LJUI01 > LJUI01 > SM1-40 > SM1-40 > SM1-40. The sequence continues at coordinate 3,964 of LJUI01000030.1, read as the reverse complement.
CCGTGATGTCGGGAAGCATCGCCACTGTTAGCGACGCATCCCGGCTCAGGCCGTCGCGCACGAACGTCACCGACCCCGCAGTCCCCATCACGACGACCAGAGGCAGCAGGATGGCGATCGTCCTCGGCCGGTACCGCCAGAGATTGTATGCAGCAACCGACCAGAGATTACGGTGTTTCGCCATCCCCATCTTTCGTCTTCCTCACGATGCGTAGCTCGAATGCGAAATCTGTCTCGAAATCAGGGAGCGTCACGACATCGCAACTCGTATATGTGCAGTACCCACCCGGCACGTCCCCTAAGCACCCGCTGAGACCCTCGGTGAGACTGCGCACCAGGGTGCATTCAGATGTGACAGCGAGCGATGAGACACCCAGCGACTGGAGCAACGCCCGCCGGGCCACCAGCCTTTCTGCCTCGAGCCGCCCCTCTATTCGACGCTCGGCAAAGCTCGCCATCACCGCAGCGATGAGCACGACGATGATCAGGGCGGCTGTCAGTCCTCGCTTCTCCACATGATTCTCCTTCTGAGGCTTCCCTCTCTTCCTGCACGGCGTTCAACCTGTTCTGGCGGCGCGCTCAACTGCACCCTCTTCGACTGCGCCTCACGTTTGTCACAATCGTCTGCATCCGGACGTCACCTCTATCCACTACTAGGGCGTCCGCTGTGGCGCCCCTCCCCGGCGTGCTCATGCATCAGCGCTCGCGTTTCATCCATATCGAGCATCCTGCCTCCGTGCTCAGAGATAAACGCACTCGCGGCCTCCTCCGAGGCACACGGCACCACCATCGGGGTGCAGCAGATCGGTGCGTCGCTGTCGGCGACGAACCGCGTCTCGTCGCCGACGCGGAACAGCTTGCCATCCTCACCGGTGGTCCACATCTCTTCTACCCGCTCATCTGTACGATCCGCGAGCATCTTCTCCAGCATGAACGCGCAGTGGGGACAGCAGGCGACACGATCTCCGCCGCTGGCGAGGAGGAGGGCAGTCGGCTTGGCGGCCTCGATATCGAGGCTCTTAGAGCACATCTCACACTGATCCCCGGCCTCGAGAGCGAGCGTGGCGCGCGCCCCGCCCCAATCGAGTGCCTCACCGCCCTCGCGCCGGGCAAACTCCTCTGCCCGCTCGCGACTGGCAAATGCCAGCACTGATGGGACGCAACAGGGAACAACGTCCGATCCATAGACGAAGAAGGCCTCTGGCAGATCGATGACATCGCCTGTCTCGTAGCCCTTGGTCTTCATGAGTCTGAAGGACGTTCCCTCGTCGCCCGCCCGGGACGCCAGGAGCAGTGCACAGTGGGCGCAGCACGTGTAGTACGTCTCGTCGGCCGTGGAGACGAGCCTGGCGCCCGTCCTGGCAGGAATCTCCTTGGAACACATGGCGCACAGCTCTGCTTGCTCGCGCTGGCACCCCCAGAATGCTCCCGCCGCTAATGCGACCACGATGACAAGCACGATAGTGTACAGATACTTGTTCATGGGTTCCTCCCTCTTCTCACATTCGTGTTGATTGAGGCTTGCCCTGTACCGGCCCCGATGCAGCCGGCAGGAACTCCGGCGACGGCAGCCAGGCCAGGACGCTCTTCTACCCTGGAGCCACGCCGACACAGTGCTCGACGCTGGTACCGCACTCGCAGGCGGCGCCCATCCCGGTTCCGGCCCAGACACCTGCTCCACTAAAGACGCAACAACGTACGAGGAGGCTCCTCAGGGGGTTCGCCATCGAATGATTGCGGCAGGACATCGACAAGGACTGTCAGGGAGCACGACACGAGGCGCACCCGAAGCTCTGTCGGGGGCAGGGGCACGTCCCCGCTGATTCTCGGCATCGGGCTAGTTGCCGCTGAGCTCTCCACCGATGAGGGGCCACAGGTACACTCCATCTCGAGAGCGACACATACCGCCGGCCCGCACGCCAGGCCGCACGCGGCCGGGCCGCACGTGCAACCCGCGTCCCGCACGGGTTGTCGTGGAGCCTCGCGGCCGGCGCAGATCTGGCTGCCTCCAGACCTCTGAACCTGTGAGGCAGCGAGACCCGAACCGGTGATGGCAAGTGCAGTGAGTAGACAGATGATCTGGAATCGCATCGTGTGGGCCTCTTGTCCTCGGCGGACTCCCTTCATCCCCGCCGCCTGCTCGCCAGGCGAGGTGTTTGCGGTAGGATCATGTTACATCTCAATATAACGCGATCGTGTCCCCGTGGTCAAGCCCGGATTGGGGGCCGGTTCGTTGTCCATCCTCCCGATCGGGCATCGCCGCTCCTGCCGCGTCGGCCAGACGCCTCCGCACAGACGAATCCCGCAGGATCCCGGTCCGAGGCATCGTCTTGTCAAAACGCGTAACTCCCCGAGAAATTGGAGCCTACGTGCATCACGTAAGGATAAGAATGAACTATTGGCCTCCTCCGAGCGCCTCCAGCCTCTCCCGTGCCGCCTGAGCCCATTCATCCCCCTCGGGGCGGTCGGCTATCAGGCCCCGATAGATCTCCACTGCCTCCCTTACCTTCCCCGCATCCTCATATGCCACGCCCGACCTGTACTCGGCGGTGACTGTCCAGAGCCCCTGATCCGGGAAGTGATAGACGAGGGAGAGAAACTCGGATGCAGCCTCGAGGGGCTCCCCGAGGGAGAGCAGACACTCGGCAATCCAGAAACGGACCTCGGCCTCTTCCAGATCCGAGGAGAACTGAGTGATCGACCGATAAGCCTCGAGTGCTGAGATGTAATCCTCCTGCTCCTGATAGACTCCCCCGACCAGCAACAGCGCCGCGGTCCTGTGTTCGCTGCCGGGGAACCGTTCGAGCAACTCTTCTGCTGTCTTGATCGCGCCCCCGAACTCACCGCGTCTGCGCTCTGTCACGGCCAGATTGTACAGCGCGCTCTCGGCCAGAGACGCATCCGACATCGCTCCACCAGGCGACGTGTCGGCGGCGGCCCGGTACGCGACGGCTGCCTGTTCATACTCCTCCAGTCCGTACAGGCACGAACCCATCTTGAATGCCGCCTCTCTGCTGAGACGACCTCCAGGCTCCAACTCACGTACCTGCCGGAACAGGGAGATAGCCCCTTCCAGATCGGCGGATCGCATCCTCGCGATGCCGAGCGCGTACATCACCTCGCCCAGATACGGTGAGTTGTCCGGCCGTTCAAGGGCCAGCCGGAGTACCTCGATCGCCTCGCCGATCTCTCCCCGCTCGAGGTGGTTTCGCCCCTTTTCATATTGAATCCTCACCATCCCGGGAGCATGTGAACCGAAATCGCTCGCGAAGGCTTCGGCGGCGGCGAGCGCCCGCTGGACGTGCCCGAGCCTGAACAGGCATGCGATCTCCCCGGCCCGCAGCGTCTGACCCTGTTCAGCCGGCACGGCTTCTCGAACACGACGATAGGCAGAGAGCGCGGACTCATAGTCTCCTGCCGCGAACAGCGCATCGGCCGCCCTTACCCCTCCCTCCCAGCCGGCCGCAGTAGAGGGATAGCCTTCACTGAGTCGCATGTACAGATCGGCCGCGGCGCGCTCGCGTCCGATCTCGAGCAACATATCGCCTCTGGCCAGAAGGACGTCGGGAAGGCGTTCATCGTCGGGGTAGGCCTGTTCAAACTCGGCGAGATGACCGAGCGCCTCCTCGTGCAGCCCGAGCTGTGCGAGCGACATTGCCCGGAAGTAGGCGGCCTCGGCGACGAGCGCGCTGTGCGGATAGAGCTCGAGGAACTGCTCTAATGCGTCAGAACAGGCGTCGTACGCTCCCAGTCGAAACCAGCACTCGCCACGGCCGAACATGGCTTCTTCGGCAAGCTCCTCAGGCGCGGGATTCTCCAGTACTGCCTCGTAGTGCCTCGACGCAGCCTGCCAATCCCCCGATGAGGCAGCACGCCGCGCAAGGTCTCGACGTGCCCATGCCGCGACCTCCTCCCCCCCATACTCCGTCGCGACAGCTTGCAGCCATTGTTGCCCTGTTTCGAA
>LJUI01000029.1 GCA_001303705.1 candidate division TA06 bacterium SM23_40 | reverse complement strand
AGGTGAGGGTGGGGATCGATCGTCTCGGAGTCTATGTGCTGATGCTCGACGGCGGGGGGCCGGAGATCGCTCTTGCGCCCCGGCCGCTGCTTCTGGAACAGAACTACCCTAATCCGTTCGGCCTGAGCACCACGATTGCCTATACTGTGCCGCCGTCCGAATGGACCGGGGAGGCGCCCATCGACGTCAGCTTGGCCATATATAATCTGCTCGGTCAGCGGGTGGCGACACTCGTCGCGGGGCCCCGGGTCCCCGGCGAGCATCGATCTGTCTGGGGAGGCCTCGACGACGGCGGCAGGCGCGTGGCGACCGGGATCTACTACTATCGGCTTGAGGTCGGTGGCCGATCTGAGTCCAGAAGGCTCGTCTACCTGAAGTAACCAGACTATGGTACAGGGCTGGTGACAGATTATCAGTAGACGCGGCGTTGGGTGAGGAGGAGTCCAGTGGAATTCCTCAGTAGGGTGTGGTCGTACACGCGCCTTGCTGCCCTAGTCGGCATCGGTGCGCTCGTGGCCGCACTCGGGTGTGGGCTGGGTGGCGGGGGGGATGAGGGAAATACCGTGAGCTCTCTCACCGCTGCGGGATGGTCGGCGTTCGAGGTGGGTGACTACGTCAGGGCTCGGGAGAGATTCGAGGAAGCACTCGACCTGGATGGCCGCTTCGCCGATGCATACAACGGTCTTGGCTGGTCCCTGGCCAAACTGGACGATCTTGACGAGGCATTAGCCAACTTCCAGACAGCGATGGACGAAGGCCCGTCGCTCATCGACCCGCTCGCAGGACGGGCCATCGTCTTCTCCGACTCTGAAGACAGCGAGGAGGCGGTCACGACCGCGAGCCTGCTGCTTGCAGCCGATCCAGACTACGTATTCGCTCACGATGCGAGTGTCTCTGCTGCCGATATCAGGATGGTGAAGGCGAAAGCTCACTGCAATCTCGGTGAGTTCGCGGAGGCGCTCTATGAGGTACAGAGGATTGAGCCCTCGTTCTACGTCGATATCTCTACGACCGAGGGGCGGAGGATGCTGTTGGAGAAGATCGAAGAACTGATTGATCTCGTCTAGCAACCAGGGTCGAGACTCTGGGCGAGAGGTCGTGGTAGAGCGAGGGTGGCGGGCCGGGAGTGGGACGGCGGGGGGATCGCCTGTCGACAGGTCAGTGGAACGTGGGCTCGAGCGTGTAGCAGGCGGACGATCATAGATAACCGGTACACATCTAAAGATCAGGAGGATAGCAGGTGGCTTTTCCCATATTCGGAGGAGAGGGCGCGATCGATCGAGCGAGGAAGCACCGGGTAGAGGGGAAGTACGACCGCGCCATTCGTCTTCTTGAGAAGGAGCTGAAGAAAGGGGAGCATTTCGCTCTGCTTGCCGAACTGGGAAGTGTGTACTTCGAGAACGGGCAGAGGAAAGAGGCCGCCTCGGTCTTCAAGCGCGCCGCAGCCGCTGACCCTCACCAGCTCGAACTCCTGCTCGGCGTCGTCGAGGACCTGCACTACCGAGGTGAGCAACCTCCCGAGACCGGTGAGTTTCTCCTTGAGACATACATCGGCCGGCGGGACTTCGAGAACGCCCACCGTACGCTCCGCGCACTCGATCCCCAGGATATGGAACCGCTCGAAAGTCGCTATCGGCAGATGCACGAGAATATCAGCAAGTACAAGGGCGATCGGGAGAAGAGGACGAAGGATCTGATCGTACACTACTGCCTGGCGCTTCTCGCTGTGGAGAAGAAGGATCTCGAAACGGCATTCGGCCTCTTCCGCGATGTCGTAGAGATATCGCCAGAGGAGATCCAACCGGTAATAGTCGAATGCCACGAGATCGCACGGGCAAACTATGGCGACCATCGGCCGTGTCTGGTGCTGGGAGATTTGTACGCGCAGTCCGGCCAGGCTTCGTCGGCTGTGCGTGAATTCAGGAAGGCCGTCGAATTCGATCGGGCCGCTCTTGAGCAGGCGACGAATGCGCTGGAGGCAATCGGACCTGCATCAGCTGAATCCCTCAAAGCGCTCCTCGAGTTCTATGTTGCCGGCGGTCGGTTCCAGGATGCGACACGCCTGGTTGCTGAGTCACTCGACGCGGGGACGATCAGTACCGATGATGCGATCAAGTCCTATCGGGAGATCGTGCGCCTGGACGCGAGTCAGGTGAACGTCTTTCTGTCGCTCGGCGACGCATATCTGAGCAAGGGGCAGATCGAGACGGCGCTCAGCGAGTACTCGCGCGTTCTGGAGGTCGCTCCCGGATCGAAGGCCGAGGTGCTCGATCGATATCGTGCGGTCTTCGAGCGTGATCCTGCGCACAGTCTCACACTCAGTTATCTGGTAGATGCCCTTTTGGACAGCGGCGAGTTCGCTGAGGCAGCGCAGTATCTCAAGATGGCATATGAGGCAGACCGCGGGATGGCCCAGGAGATCGTACCGCGACTCTATCGTGTGCTCGAGGCGAGGACGGATGACGTGGAGACTCTCGATCTCGTTGGGCGGATCTTTAGTGACAAGGGGGAGATCGAACGCGCAATCGCAGTCTTTGAGCATCAGGCGGATTGCGGTGAGGAGGGATTGGAAAGGGCGAAGGCCGGCATCGAGCGGGTATACGAGCAGGCCGGCAAGGAATGGCAGGTGAAGGTATGCCTGGCAGGTATTCTGCGGCGAACCGGCGACTGGGCTCGCGCGATCGAGCTTCTCGCCGAGGCCGCAGAGGACGCACCGAAACGGGTGACATCGATACTCCCGCACATCGATCTCTTAGCCCGAACCGAGGAGAAGAGCCTGCCCCGGGTGATCGCCCTCTATGAGCGCGTGCGCGACCTCGGTGCGGATGAATTCCTGGCGACCCTCGCCCTGGGGGAGACGTACGGGATGGCGGGGAAGTACGCCGAGATGATGGAGGAACTCCTGCGCTGCCACCGCATCGATCCCGGACAGACAGAAGAGGTGATCGGTGCCTATGAGCGCGTTCTGGCGCGCAATCCGAAAGCGGTCGACGCCCAGATGGGACTGGCGGAGCTTCTCCTGGAAGCGGGGAATGTGCAGGAGGCCGCAGGCCACTACGAAATGGTTCTGGCCAGTGACCCGCACAGGTTCGATCAGGTCGTCGCGCGCCTCCAGACTATCCTCGAGGCCGACGAGAAGAACATCGCAATACGGAAGGCCCTGGTCGATGCCTATCGGGATCGGGGTCTGTTCGATCAAGTGATCCAGGAGGCGAAGCGGGCTCTCGATGTGGTGCCTGAGGAAGAGAGCGCCTACTTCCACCTCCGACTTGGCGAGGGCATGGCGGAGCGTGGGAATCTCTCCCAATCCGGAGGGCCGATCCTCGGAGCGGTCCAGTTGGATCGTTCACTGGCAGATGAGGCGACAGGCATCCTCAGGAAGGTGCTCGAGATCGACAAGCATAATATTCCGGCGCACTACGTGCTGGGGAAGATCTACGGTGTCGCGGGGGATGTACCGCACGCTGTCGAGGAGTTCATGACGATCGGGAAGATCGCTCCTGATAGGAGGACTCGGGTCGTCGAGGAATTGTCGACTCTGATCGGCGTCGACCCGGCGAGCGCCGACGCTCACTATGCGCGGGGTGTTGTTCTCTCGTCTCTCGATCGAGCAGAGGAGGCGGTGGCCGACCTGGAACAGGCCATGGAGATCGACGAGGCGTATGTCGATCGGGTCATTGCGCGAATCAACAGCATCATTCAGGATAGAGGCGAGGAGGCGCGTCTCCTGCTCGCCCTGGGGAGGGCACAGATCAAGAAAGGATATGATGGCCAGGCTGTTCCGATACTGTCAAAGGCGCTGGCGCTCGATTCCGGGCTGCACGAGACCGTCGTGCGCGAGCTGCACCGGATCATAGAGAGATCCCCGAGGAATGTTGATGCGAGATTCAGGCTTGCAGATTGCCATGTGGCGCGGGGGAACTTCAACCAGGCGGTAGAGATACTTCAAGAGACGGGGGAAATGGACCCTCGCTCCCGAGATCGTAGGATCAGCGCGTTGGAGAAGATCCTTTCGGCGCAGGAATCGAGTGTTCCGTGTCACCATGCGCTGGTGCAGGCATACGTGCAGGATGGGGAGTTCCAGAAGGCGGTGCGGCATTCGGTCAGGATCGTGGAACTCGATCCGGATGAACTCGGATCCGTCGTCGAGAGACTTGCGGAGATGGCTGAGCAGTCCGGGAAGTTGCCTGTCGTTCTCGACGCCCTTACATCGATGCTGATCGAAAAGGGCGATCTGGAGACGGCCACTGCCAGACTCGCCGAGCTTGCCGAACGCGATGAGACAGCGGTGGAAGTGGTGATGGATCGTCTGCGGCGGATAATCCGCCTCGATGCGACCCAGACGGATGCGAGCTATGCGCTTGGTGATCTGCTGCTCGCGAGGGGAGAGGTTGAGAGTGCGCGCGATGTTCTCGCTCCGGTTCTGGACGCAGAGCAGGATCGTGATCTACGAGCGCGGATTCACCTTGGGTTGAGCCATTCGTTGTACCGCCTCGGTAGCCTCGAAGAAGCGAGGAAGGAGGCTCAACAGGCCGCGCAGGAGGCATCGGATCAGAACGCAGTATGTCGCGAATTCGAGCGCCTCCACACGAGGAGCGTGCAGTTGGAGCTTGAGCGAACGATGAGGCGACTCGAGGCCGATCCGGAGAGCGAGGAGTTGAGGATAGTGGCGGCACGGCAGCTCCGCGGGGCCGGCCGGCTCGACGAAGCCGAGCAGCTTCTCATGTTCCGCGGCCGCACGGGCCGTCTCGAGCGAATGCGTGCCTGTGAGGTGGCGCGATGCCTCATGGAACGACATTATTACTGCGGGGCGGCCGAGGTGCTGATGGCAACAGATGTAGGCGATGGCGCAGAGGGTAGGGAGGCCGATGAGACATCCCGTGAGGTCTTCCATCAGCTTGCGCTTGCGTGCGAGAAGATGGGCGATCGACTGGGGACGGTTGCGGCTCTCGGCCGGTTGATGGAGGGTGGCGTGCCGTATCGGGACGCCAAGAGGCGGTTGGAGCGCGCGTATACGCGGCTGGTTGCGGATGAGTTGGAGGGACGCGGGAAAGTACTGGAGGGGATCATTCGCGGAGGTCGGGCTCCGGTACCGGCGAGCCATGTGACCGAACAGACCGTTTCATGAATGGTGATGTATAGCCGGCAAGGGACAGAGAGATGAAGCAATGTCCGTTTGTCTTCGATCGTGAATCGCCTGAGGAGAAGCGATTCATAGAGTGTCGGCGGGAAGCATGTGAGCTGTACGACAAGGGAGAAAAGCGGTGTGCCCTTGCCGCCCTCGTGCACATCCTCCATGAGGCGAAGAGTGCGCGCAAAGAGAGCGGCGCTGCGAAGCTCGGAGAGATCGGTCCTCTGCTAAAAGATATGGCGAGCGAGCTTCATCGCGAATGGGAGGGCGTGACAAAAGCCCTTGGTCAGATGGCCGATGAGGCCAAGGCGGGGGCCGGTCGGATCGAGAAAAGTATTGAGGTCGGGACGCGTGCTACTGGAGAGCTGAAGGAGGCGGTCGCCGGCAAGGAAGGGCTGGGAGAGAAGCTGGAGGCGCTCTCACGCGCAGCGGCCGAAGGGGCCACGCGCCAGCAGGAGGTCGCCGCATTCGTTCAGGAGCTCAAGGAGCAGAGCGAGACGATTGCCGGCTCGATAGAGACGATGGGCAAGGAACTCCCGGCGATCGCCGGCTCGATAGAGACATCGGGCAAGGAGCTTGCAGGGAGGCTCGATGCACTCCTCAAGATAGAGACGATGAATAGCGACAGGTCGGCCAAGTGCGATGCCGAGAATGCCGAGCGCCTTGCCGAGATAGCGAATGAGCAGCGACAGTCGAGTGCACATCAGAAGGAGGCAGTCGAGCAACTGGCGTCAGTCGGGCGTCAGCAATCTGAGATCGTCGAGAAGTTGACGGATCTCGCCCGAGCGTACAAGGCGCTGGAGGATCGTCTCGTTAGCTCATTCGAGGGATATGCGGAGAAGACGCTCGAGGTGAGCAGAGCAATCGAGGGGAAGCTTGGCGAGCTTGAGCAGGCCCTGAGTGAAATAGTCCGTCTCGACCGTGAGAGATCGACGCGACTCGTGAAGCTCGTCGATGGGATCGGCGAATCGAACCGTCAGGTATTCGAGTTCCTCGAAGGAGAACGGAAACGCCGCGAAGAGGAAGAGGAGCGGGAACGTCTTGCTGGTGCTCGTCGCCATAACGATCGGGCGGTAGCGCTCTTCTATCGCGGTGCGTTCGATGCTGCGCGCCTCGAGCTCACCCAGGCGCTGGAATTGAACCCGGACTCCGCCGAGGCCTACAATAACCTCGGGCTGGTGATGAGCGAGCTGGGCCGGTCGGATGAGGCGATTCTCGCTTTTCGCCGCGCACTCGAACTCGAGCCTGAGTTCGCTGAGGCGGTGAACAACCTCGGCCTGGCGTTCTATGAAAAGGGAGAGTATGAGGAGGCGGTGAAGCACTTTCAGGAGGCGTTGGGCAGGCGCACGAACTACGCCACCGCCTATTTCAATCTGGGGAAGGCCCTCCGTCAGCTGGAGAGGGATGAGGAGGCTGTGGTCGCCTGGAAGCGCGCACAGCAGATAGATCCGGGCAATGATGAGCTGCGGGCATTGCTCGCGGCATATCCGCATATGGCAGGCGAAAGGTAGAAACGATGGACATCACCGAGCGGCTCAAGGAGCTGCATGCTGAGAAGCGCGAACGTTCGCCCCTGGAGCGGCTCCTGAAGCCGGAAGAGCCCGCCGAGGACGAAAGGAAGAAGCAAGAGGGCAGCACGCAGGGCGCGAATAACAACCTCGATATCACGCACTACGGCAGGGTCATGGCGGGGGAGACAGAGCATATTGAGTCTGCGACGCACACCGATGGCGCAGCGGAGGGAGAGCAGCGGGGCGCGGGCCCAGCACCAGAGGCTGGTGAAGCTGAGCCGACGTCGCCAACATCGGACGAGGCGGCCGGGCCTAGTGGCATTGGGATCGTACCCGACTCGGGGAGCAGTCCGGGCGAGGCACTCGGCTCGGGCGTGAAGGTCTTCGATCTCGATGAGTTGAGCGGCGATAGCGACCGATCCGAGCGGATCCGTCATGTGAAACTCGTTACGGCGCTTGTGGAGAAGCGGCAGTACGGGGCCGCCATGGCGGCGATACAGGAGATGGCCAAGAAGTGGCCCGAAGAGGCCTCGGGCACATGATGTCAGCAGTCTGGGCGCGAGCGGCATCCTCCGCATGGCGTGCCCTCTGCGTCTAGAGCGAGAAATCCTCGATAGAAGAGCGGCAGGCCGTCGGTAAGAAATGGCCTGCCGCTCAACAGATTGGTCAGGGGTTTCGCAGTATGGATCGATGGTCCGGTCTGCCGGGCCTCCTCACCGCGTGCCCAGTCCAGCTGTCAACTCAACCGAAAGACTGCGTCCGGGCTCGGCAATGGACGAGCCATCAACTTTGTGATTTCGATTCAAGTGTTCACGGTAGTAGTGATCGAACAGATTATCTACACCTGCTCTGAGCGTCACATGGGAACCGAGGTTCAGCCAGGCGCGGGCGTTGCACACCCCAAATCCTGCCGTCTCCGTCTCGCCGAAGCTCTCGGATATCCGGTCCTGCTTTGCAACGAAGCGTCCCTCGACCTCTCCGCGGAAGAGTTCCCCGGGGGTGCAATAGCAGAGCGACATTCTCGCCTCCGGCGGCGCCATCTCCGGGAGGTCTTCGTCCGCATCTTCGTCCCGACCCAGGCTGGCGGCCACGCTGCCTGAAAGCTCGAATCCCCGACCGAGGTCGAGCGCCGCCCTGAGGTGTCCCCCGGAGATGGTTGCTGTCGATATCGAGGTGAAGCGCTTCACCCCCAGCGCTCCCGGTGACCGAGAGGTGACCGTAGTATCGATGCGGGCGGATACGTAATCGCTGACCCGGCTGTGGAAGAGAGTCGCCTCGATGCGCGCCGGTGCGAGCTCGATGGCTCCGCGCACTTCTCCCTGTATGTTGCGTTCCGGCTCGAGGGTCGGATCGCCGAGGTAGTCATACGGGTCTAGCCCGACCGGCAGCAAATAGATGTACAGCTCCTCGACGCTCGGTACCCTCGCGCCTGTCCCTACCTTGGTGGAAAGCTCCAGATGAGGGGTAGCCTGCCAGCTCAGTCCGACCTGGCCGGAGGGTACCACATCGGTTCGCTCGAGATCTTCCGGATAGAGAGCTTCGAACGCGGCCTCCGGGTTATCCGCTCTGCCCGTGGCTCTGTCGACTCGTGCGCCCACCGTTGCCAGGAGGGTGGGAGAGAGCGTCCATCGAAGCTCTCCGAACCCCCCTATGGTCTCCATCTCCGCATCTGGCCAGACGATGTCGAAGAGCGTTGTGCCGGCCATCGGCCCCATGAGGAAGTCCCTCGTCCGGAACCCCTTCTGGAAGTGCCTGGAGTAGTCGGCACCAATATAGAGGCGGTGGCCGCCCTTTAGCATCACCTGGCCTTCTGCCCGACCTCCCCTGGCGCGTGTGTGGGCATCGGTGACGGCGGTGACCATTGTTGCGTTGGGCTTCAGGGAATTGTCCATGACGTGGTCGACAAGGCTGGCCCAGAGCCTTGTTGTCAGCGTCATGTTGTATGGGGCGCGGCGGTGCAGCCGGTAGTCGAGCGCATAGAATTGCGTGTCGTCTTTTCTCGCGTCCATGGGCAGTGCCGGATAGGCCATATCCCTTGCGAATGACTGCCGGTGCGAAAATTGGATGCGCTGGTTCGATGTGGGAGACGCCCCGAGCTTCACCGAGTAGCTGTTCGTGCGGAAGGCCGCACTGACCTCGTCACCGCGCCCATCTTCGTAATTCCGATAATCCTTGGCTGCGCCGGTCAGCGTCAGATCCCCCCAGGGCCAGTTCGCCGAGAGCTCTCCACGGATGCGGCGTCCCTCGTAGGCACTCTCGTACCCGGAGGTGACAGTGCCATGGACCACGGCGTGCGAGACCCGCGGCGGCCTCGTCATGACGAGATTGACGACGCCGCCGACTGACGAGCCGAAGCGCACGGTGTACGGTCCCGGGAAGAGCTCGATCTTCTGTAGATCCTCGGGCTCGATGTGCATCGTCGGCGGATCCATGCGGTTCGGACATGCTGCCCACGCCTGTGCCGCACCGTCGACGAGGATCGTCAACTGCTCGCCCCGGAAGCCGCGAACCACAGGATCCAGACCTGTACCACCGCGGCGGATTGCTCCTGCCTGGGGTATGGTCCTGAAGAGAGCTCCCACATCGCGCGTGGCCCTCGCTGCGACTTCTTGCTGTGACACCTCCAGGTTCATCCCTGGTTCCAGGCGCTCGCCCACTACGACGAGCTCTTCGATCGTATAGATCGGCAGCTCCTCCTCTTCCTCCTGAGCGACAGCGGGGTACAGGGCGCCACCCAGGAGCAGGAGAGCCATGGGAATCATCGATAAGTATTTCATCGCGTCTATCCTTCCGAAGTACGCGCCAGGCGCGGGATCGTCTGTGCCGCAGAGCTATGGCGCGCCGCTGGCAACTTGTCTGGCAACCGTTTGCGCCGTGGAGCGCATCGGCTGCGCACAGGAAAGCGAGCTTGAATCGCACGGGTATCGTTGGACCAAAGCCTGGCCGGGCATTGGACGGGCTATCGCGCAACGATGCTCTTCCAGTTCCGTGGATTATCGGGATTCTCTAGGGGGGCCATGCAAAACAGCAGGGGTGTGCTGTGAGGTCCTGATGAAGCATAGGGTAGCTAGGTTCTCGTAGTGAGGCGTGCGGATGAAGGTATGGAGGGATGGTGTAAGGCCCGTGGGAAGCCGGGGGGAAGATAACACGCCCTGGGAATGCTGGCCGGCGCAGGGACACGGGTGGGTGCAGAGAACGACACCGGCAGAGGATGACGTGTTGACCCACGGACACGATATCTCAAAATCGGAGCAGCCACACCCGCAGCTCACAGTCTCGTGGTCCGCCCGTGGGGACGATTCCCGAGGTATTCCGTGTCGCGATATTGAGCAGCACGAAGTATGCACATCAACTCCGCCCCTGGCGCCATAGGACGGGCCACTCTCTCCATCCGTCGGTTCCAGATCGGCGTGCGGTGTGGACAGACCACAGCCAGAAGTCGCGGCCGCCGGATACGACGCGCAGCTCACCACCAGGAAGGCGAGCAGGAAGAGGCGCGGGGCCGAGAACCCCGAGCCGGCGGGGCGGTTTATGGCGCGTCTCACCATTGAGTTACGTTCCTTCTTCGATTTCCGAAATGCCGCGAGACTCGAGCAGAATAGCATCCCTCACAGGGATTCGAGCCAGGACGAGGGGCGTCCTCATTGCCATTATACACCGATCGGCAGGCGGCGTCAAGCGTCGTTCGGCGCTCTGGCGGCAGGACTGCGCTGACCGTACCTGCGGCGGGCCGCCCTTGCGGGTCTTTCGCCCGGGGAGCTGCCGCCTAGTGCATATCTTTCTCCGTTTGTTGCTCCGGTTGCTCGATGCCCGGCACGTCGAGCGAGAGATCTTCCAGCCTGGTGACCACGACGAAGATCATCTTTTCCGGATCGAGATACTGCTGGGCGACACGTTTGATGTCTTTCTTGGTGACTGACTCGATAGTATCCAGATATTCAGCAAGGTACTCAGGGCCCAAATCGAAGAGTTGGATATCAAGCAGGATCGCAGCGAGCTGTCTTCCGGTCTCGAACGTAAGCGGGAAGTGGCCTGTCAAGTAGCTCTTCGCATCTGCCAGTTCTTCGCTGGTCACGCCTCGTGTCTTCATTCTGCGAATCTGGTCGAGGGTGACGTCGAGCGCCTCTTGTGTGCTCTCGATTTTCGTCTCGAACGAGGCATAGAAGGTGCCGAGGTCGAGAAGGCTCGGGAATCTGGCGCGCGCATCGTACGCCAACCCCCGTTCCTCTCTCACCTCTCTGAAGATCCGTCCGGATCCGACAGCCCCCAGAATCCGATTCATGACGGATATCGCATAGTAGTCGGGGTGATTGCGTTTGATGCCGTGGTGGCCGAACCGGGCATAAGACTGGGAGATGTCCATATCGATGAGCTTGAGCTCGGACTTCTTGATGGGCCTGGGGGTCTTCGGCTCCACAGCGGGCACGTCACGTCGTTCCCACGTCTCGAGCCGCTTACCCAATTCCTCAATCAGGTTGTCAGGATCGAAGTCGCCCACGGCGGCGATCGCACAATTGTTGGGACGATAGAAACGCTCATAGAACGAGAGAATTGCCTCGCGTGTCAGAGATGTGACTGTCTCCTCATATCCGGTGACAGGTCGATGGTAGGGGTGGTCCTCGAACACTGCCTCGCGGAATGCATCTCCCACGACTGTCCGCGGATCATCCTTGCGCTGCGCCATCTCAGTAAGGACGAGACCGCGCTCTCGTTCGAGTTCCTCCTCAGGAAATGTCGGCGCCGTCAGGAGCTCACACAGGAGGTCGAGCCCGAGCAGGAGATCCCGCGACAGGACAGAGATAGATACGTAGGAGGCATCATCCGAGGCATACGTGTCGAGCCGCCCGCCTACATAGTCGATGGCTTCGGCGATCTCGATTGCCGAGCGCTCACGGGTGCCGTGGACGAGGAGCCGTGCCACGAGGTTAGCCAGGCCCGCCTCGTCATCCACCTCCTGCCGCACGCCGGCGCGGATCATGGCCCTCAACTCGACGATAGGGAGTTGGTGGCGTTCGACCGTCAGGACGGCAAGGCCGTTCTCGAATACGTGGCGGTGTGGAGTTGGGAGTGCCATTTCGGTCTTCTCCGCAGCAGATTGGACTGGGCTGACTGTGATCAGTGTCGTCAACAGTAGCGTTATGGCGATCAGCGATCGGTGCATGAGCGTCTCCTATCAGCAATAGACATGTTGCCTCGTGAGGCGAGAGGAACAGGCTCACTACTCTCAGCGAGCAGATGGCTTGGGTAATCGCGAAGGATCACGGCCCTCTCATGTGCCAACGCAGATCAGTACGTGGGCTGGCGAAGGCGGTCCGACGTCTTTCCCTCAGGGATGAGGATTGCGACGGTCCGGTTTTCGGGCACAAAGTGCTCGCCAGCTACCCGCATGATGTCTTCAGCCGTCACAGCCCTGATCCTCGCGACAAGGTCCTCGAGGTAGTGATGGGAGAGCATTGTCGCGCTTCGTCCGATCTGTACCCCGAGGTAGAAATTCCGGTCGAGGCTGAAGATGAGTCGGGCTTCGATCTGATTGATCGCTTTTGTGAGCTCCCGGTCCGATACCGGTTCCTCTATGAGATGTTTGAGTTCGGAATAGATACCTTCCTCGAGTTCGTCGGTCGTGTGCCCGGCTCTTGGCGTCCCGCCGCAATAGAAGAGCGACGGGTCGGTGCGGGCCTCGTACCCGCCCCAGGCTGAGAGTGCGATCTCCCGCTCCCGGACGAGGGATCGGTACAGTCGCGAGCTTCTGCCTGTGGAGATGATTTCGCTGATGACATCCAGGACGTACTGGTCAGGATGCCCGATCTCGGGAGCATGGAAGGCCACCAGAACGTAGGGCGTCTCGGCCTGTTTGCGTACCTCGACGCGACGTTCTCCCTTCTGATGCGGCTCTCTGGTCCTCACCTGAGGCGGCTCTTCACCTGGCGGGATCTTCCCGAAATAGCGTTTGACTTTGCGATATGCCTCCTCAGGGGAGACATCACCTATGATGACCACGATCGCATTGTTGGGAGCGTAGTATGTGCGATAGTGGTGGAGGAGATCCTCGCGGCTAATCGATTCAATGTCCGACATCCACCCGAGTATGGGCCACTGATAGGGATGGGCGACATAGGCAGCAGCGATAAGCTCCTCGTATAGCCTGCCAGTCCGCGAGTTATCGCGCAGCCGTCGCTCCTCGGACACGGCACCCCGCTCACGGGAGATCCGCTCAGGATCGAGTACCAGATTTCGCATGCGATCGGCTTCGAGTTCGATGGCGATCTCATAGCGATCGCTCGCCAGGTTTTCATAGTATGCTGTGTAGTCGCGCGAGGTGAATGCGTTCTTCTCCCCGCCATTCCGTCTGACGATGCGTTCGATCTCCCCTGGACCGTATCGTTCTGTTCCTTCGAACATCATGTGTTCGAGGAAATGGGAGATGCCGGTTGTCCCGCTCCTGTCGTTCCGAGACCCCACGCGGTACCAGACCTGAACGGAGACGACCGGCGAGGAATGATCCTCGCGCACCAGGATCGTCAGGCCATTATCGAGCCTGTATTCCTCTATTCCGAGGGTCTGGCTGAAGGCGGGGCCGACGGAGACCGCGGCTGCGACGACTGCGAGTGCGATGAGGTCGAGATGCATGGGAATCCCCCTGTGAAGCCTTCCTGTAGCAGTATAGGTCATCTACCTCCATGATAGTGAACTGTCCCGGCCGTTGTCAAGTTCCGCCTAACTGGAGGGTGGCCTCCGCCGGCGACATCCCCCCACGGGTGTGAGCGGGCGAGGAAGGCCGTCATCTTCCCGGCGTACCTTCCGGGGAAGGACGGGGACTGGGCTTCGCGGGGTGGCTCATTGAGTTTCCGGCCGTGCGCCGCCTCTCGCCAGGGCTCTTCTGACGGCCAGGAGGCCTCTGCCCATGTCGTGGCGGATGACGTACAGACAGGGGACGAGAAACAGTGTGAGGGGCGTGCCGAAGGCCAGACCCCACGCGATCGCGAGGGCCATGGGGGCCATGTATGGATCAGTGCCGCCGAAGCCATAGGCCAACGGGAGAAGTCCCCCGACTGTCGTGAGCGTCGTGAGCAGGACCGCGCGCAAGCGGTGAGTTGTCCCCTGTGCAACCAGGCTACTGACACTCTCGTCAGGACATTTCACTCTCAATTTGTTGATGTGGTTGACGAGAACGAGCGAGTCGTTGACGAGAACGCCAGCGAGGCCGATAACACCCACCGCGGCCACGAAGCCGAAGTCTTCAGCGTGCACTGCGAATGCAACGATCACACCCATGATCCCGAAGGGGATCGCTACCATGACGAGCAGCGGCTGGGTGAGAGAGTTGAAGAGGAGGATGAGGAGGAAGTAGATCCCGACGACGGCGATAATGAACGCCCGCGCGAGGTTGATCAATGTCTCCTCGGTCTCCTCGACCTCTCCTCCAACCACAAACCGCATGCCCGGCCAGTCTCTGTCGAGGTTGAAATGACCGAACACCGCGTCGGTCGCTTCGACAGGAGTCGTGCTGCCCTTGGTCACGTCGGCTGTTACCGTGATCGCTCGTTCCCCGTCGTGGTGGAAGAAGTTGGAAGGTCCCGGGCCGGTGCTGAGCTGGGCTACTTCCCGGAGCCGGATGAGCCGTCCGAGCTGGTTCGGGATGAGGAGTTCTCCAAGGTCTTCGGGGCGCTCACGCGCTGCCGCCTGGAGGCGTACACGGAATTCGACGGTTTCCTCTCCGTAGCGCACGCTCGTCACGCGCTCACCGTCGTAGGCAGTTCGTACAGTCCGCGCAATATCAGCGACCGTCAGTCCACGGCGGGCAAGCTTATCGTGGTCAATGTCTATCTCGACCTGGTCCTTTCCGTACTTGTCATTCCTGTCGATTCCCTTCACTCCTTCTAGCGTTCCAAGGAAGGCCACGATCGAATCGGCCAGTGCTGTCCTCAATGTGTCGTCAGATCCGACCACACGCAGCGTGATTGGCCTCCCCACAGGAGGGCCGCCCGCCTCGATGGAGTAGGTGATGGCATCGTATCCTTCGAGTCGATCGGTCTTCTGCCGGAGGTCGTCGACGATGTCGTCGGCTGTCCTGTCGCGTGTGGCGAATGGGGTGAGGCTCACTCCGATTATGGCCCAGTTCTCGTTTTCGCCGGGAGCAAAGTCCTCCAGGGTGCCTAGCCGGGTGACGTATGAGTCGAGCTCGTCGTCCGGTAGGTCGGCCACCAACCTTTCAATTTCCTTGAGCTTGTCGGACGTGGCCTGGAGGGATGTTCCGCTCGGCAGTTCGGCGAGAATGTAGAACTGCTCTGCCATGCTGGAGGGGAAGAGGACGAATTTCATGTACGATCCTGCGTACCAGAGAGCCACGAAGAGAAGCGCGAATGAGAAGACGACAAACGCATACCGGAACCGAAGGAACCTGCGCAAGAACCGCTCGAACGGGGACCTCAGCAGATTGAACCACTGGCGAGTGACAACCTTGCCCTTCTCTCCGGGCGTCTGGGGCAACCCCATGGTGAGGTGGGCCGGTAGGGCGACCGTGGCCTCGATGAGCGAGATGAGTAGCGCGAGAGTGATGACCAGAGGAATGACATAAACGAACTTGCCCATGATGCCGCCCAGGAGGAAGAAGGGGACGAACGCCAGGATCGTCGTGAGAACGGTGGTTACCACCGGCGCGAATACGCCATGTATTCCATTCACCGCAGCATTGAGGGCTCCCTCGCCTGTCTCCCTGTGGCGTTGTATATTCTCTGCTATAATAATTCCATCGTCGACGATGATGCCGATCACCATGATCATTGCGGCAAGGGATATGCTATCGAGGTAGACGTCGAAGAACGGGAGACAGAAGATGACGCCGAGGAGGGATATAGGAATGCCCATTGCGACCCAGAATGCGCTGCGAGGATTGAGAAAAACGGACAGGATGATTATCACGAGAGCGAGGCCGATGGCACCGTTGACGCGGACGACCTGGAATCGATTTCGAACGTATCGAGAGAAATCGTCGGAATATGAAATATCCACTCCTTCTGGGAAGTGGGGGCGCTCCTGCTCCACCAGCTGTTTGACCGCATCGACCGTTCTGATGATATCGGCCGTCTCCTTCTTGCTGACGATGAAGGAGATAGCGGATTTCCCGTTGACGCGAGATAGTATCCTTGCATCCTCGAATTCACTCTTTACAATTGCGAGGTCCTTCACTCTGATCTGAGGACCCTCGAAGGTTGAGCGAACGATCACATCGCCCACCTCGAGGGGATCCTCGAACTGGGCCAGGGTGACGACGTTCTTCTCGCTGGTATAGGATTCGAAGGATCCACCGGTGGCACGGATATTGCGCGCCTGAATTGCAGCAATGATCTCCCGGAGCGGGATCTGATATTTACGAATTGCCTCAGGGTAGACCTCGATCTCGACTTCTCTAGCCAGATAACCGTACTTGTCGACATGCGATACGCCGTCGAGGGTCTCGAGCTTCTTCTCGAATAGCCGCGCGATCTCTCGCAGTTCCTCGTAGGGGATGTCTCCCATCAGGCCCACTTCGATCACGGGGAATATTGCGGATGTGATCTCGATTACGTAGGGCGATTCCGTCACGTCGTCGGGCAGATCCGTAACACGTGCGACTGCCTCGCGGATTTCACTTTTTATCTTGTCCTGATCTCTCTCGTCGGGATCGAGGACGATCGTGATGACTGATACGTTTTCCATCGAATAGGAGGTAATCCGATCGATACCTGTGACGGCCTCCAGCTCTGCTTCGATCTTATTTGTGACGTTCAGCTCCACATCCTCGGGGGAGGCGCCAGGGTAGCGAGTTGAGATGAATACGAAGCCCAAGTCTACTTTGGGGAACATCTCCCGCCTGATCCGGAGGTATGAGTTCACTCCGAGCATGACGATCATGAGGGTGATGAGCATCGCCAGAAGGTGGCGTTCAGCAAAGAATTTGAAGAATGGTCTCATGGCTCTTTTGCTCCGGGTCGGTGCTGATGGTCGGTCTCGTGAAAGATCCTGCAGCTGCGCGATCCGCTGCTAGCTCGCTCCCTCTTGTCCCGCGGGGAGGAGTTCGTCCATTAGCGCACGGTACGTGAGCATCAGTTGATGATATGTCGCCGCATTCTGGGCATAGGTCAACTTTGCCAACTGCTCATTGTCCCGACTCTGAATGACGAATGTGAGCTGGCCGCGTCCCTGATTGTACAGGCGTTGCTCTTCGGCGGTCTTGGCCTGCGCCGACTGGATCTGTTCCTGGTTCAATGCGAGAACTTTCTCCAGCTCATGGATCTGGATCAGGAGATTTCTCACGCTGGCCTCGAGGTCCAGCGCTACGGTTTCGATCTCCTTCTCCAACTGTCTATACTCGAGTTTCGTCTTCGCGACATCTGAGCCGGCAGCCCGATTCCCCAATGGATAGGAGAAGCCGAGCGAGACGGATAGATCCGGCTTATCGAGCTCGAGAGACTGGTCGAAATCTTCATCGCCGCCCTGAAGTCCTGCGGCGACATTGAGGAGTAGCTGTGGACGAGTGGTCTCGGCGAAGCCGTCGAGGAGAGAGGAGAGTTGCTCCCGCCGGATGGAGAGGATCTGTAGAATTCTTGAGTGCTCTTTCAATCGCGAGATCGCCTCGTCGACTGGTGGCGGCGTCTCCAGTCTGTACAGATCGAACTCAGGACTGCGCTCGTACAGTCCTTCTGATTGAGACAGAACTGCCAACTCCGCCCGTTTTGCCTTGAATTGGGACTCGATCAGCACGAGGGTCTGCTCTGCAATCCTGACAGCGTCCTCGGCTCGCAATACGTCCACCTGGTCGACCAGGTTTGCCCGCCTCATTCGCGTGGTCTGCTCGAGCTGCTCATTCGCCAGGCGGAGGCGCTCTGCGGCGATCCGGCTCTGTTCGGAGAGAAGAACCCAGTCGAGGAATCGCGCTGCGACGTCGAAAAGGAATCCTTCTTCGGTTTCGAGCGCCTCCGTCTCGGCGGAGGCTACGTCGTATTCCCCCAATTCATAATAGAGGCGGTCGAGTTTCCCTCTGAAGTTCTGGAGGAGCGGCTGGGAGTAAGTGAGATACACCTTGTTCTGATAGAATTCCGCTGTGCCGGTGGGGATCTCGAGAACGGTAGAGGGACCCAGGGGAATGACAATCTCCGGGATCTTCTGATCGGTGTAGTCAGACGACCAGGAGAGCGAAAGTCGTCCTCCCGTGTTCCAGAACGCCCTCTCGATCCCGAGTTCGCCGCCGATCATGTTGATCCGCTCCGGGCTGAACGCGCTCGTGCTGAGGGGCTTCTGGTAGGCATAGAACGGAGATGAGCTGACAATCCAGTCCTCGGCACCGAGAAATCGCTCCCGCGCTCTCATCTGGATTTCGGGTGACAGGGCCTCCCTGGCAAACAGGGGGTGCGTCTGTTGAATGTTCTCGAGGAACTCCTCCAGGGTCACGGTCTCGGCATGACCGATCTGGACAAGAAGCGGAAGGGCCATGAGGCCACACAGAAGCCGTACATTCATTGACTGTCTCTCCTCCATTTGAGATTTCAATCGCGCGTGTCTATCTGAGCTACGCTCAGGCCAGAGAGTATAGGATGTCGAGGACGCAGCTGTCAACGGTCGAGGAAGCGCGTCCGGGCTGCGTGGACGCCGTCTTCGCACCCGCGCCCTGGTACTCTCGCGGAAGTATCCTCAAAGGATATCGGGAGATGGCCCCGCAGATCAGGTTGCGCATTGGTGTCGAGGCGAGGTATCATAGTCGATCCCGGGCAGGGCAGTGCGTCGTGCCCGTGCCAGCGTGTACCCGGCCTTCCCGTTGAGTGAATTGGGTGTTGTAGTACGTCGGGATCTTAATGTGATCACTGGGGAAGTGTGTGGGGTGATCCTCGGGCGCATCTCTGTAGACGATCACCGACCTCCTCGCGTGGCGCGACTAAGCTCTGCTGGAGGCCTCCAAGATGGCCTTCCGAATGCCCTCCTCAGGAGCTTCGTGCCCCCACCATATTTCACGCCCGTTTACGAAGATCCCCCGCGGCAGTTGATGCAGGAGGAGGATTTCCCTATCGTCAGCGCAGTACTCATTGAGTACGACCGATTCCCCGAATTCTTCCACGACCTTCCGGACCCGCCTGGCCTCTATCGAGCTGGTGGGGCAGAAGGTGTTCCAGAAGAGGTCGACGACAACCTTGCCCGGCACAGGGGTATACCGGTAGTCGCGCTCCAGAAGGCGTGGAGCCTCTGCAGATTGATCGAACAACTTCCACAGGAGGGCGGTTCCCTCCCTACGTGATGCTAGCGAGAAGCCGCACTCCTCGAAAAAGGGGGCCGGCATGAACCAACAATCGTGGTAATAAGCGACCGTGACGATTCCCTTCTTCTCCCGGTGGCGGGCCTCCTCTTCAGCCGTTGCGACAAGTGCTTTCCCGACTCCTCTTCCCTTTGTGTTGCTCAAGGAAACCAGGCAGGGAATGACGAGCAGGTCCCTGCCCAGAGGCCCCCATGGACAGATCTCTATGGGGATGACGTGAATGAACCCGACGGGCTCACCCTCGATCGTGGCGACTTTCGTGCGGGCTCCCTGCCGAGACATCTTCCGCAGCCAGGCGATGCGCCTGGGTGAGGAGACGTCGATCTCATCTCTGGTCATGGCCTGGGGGTCGTCGCCGACGTGCGTGCAGGTCCCGACGAAGTATTCAGTGGCGGGGTCCATGTTGCGGATTTCGATAGATCCCATTTCGTCGCTTCACTGTTCGGGGCCGATCGAGCGGCTTGCGGACCTCCGGGCCTGGCCACTGATCAGAATCCTGTCTCCCCGGTTCTCGCGCTCATACGAGAATCGGCAGCCCAGTGAGCCGCGCCTCTGCGCGCGCCCCTGACGGGGAGTGCGTTTCCGGGCTCTCGGCCTGCACAATCTATCCTATGTTCAGATCCTTTGACCGCACGAGACCAATGTCGTGTGCTGGCTCAATGCCGAACGCGGCCCCCTTGAAGTGGACCATTTCTCACAGAGGTCATGATCAGGCTGCCGCGGTGGGCTCGATCTGCTGCCTCATAGGGTCATGTGATACTATCGTAGGTTCGTATCATTCGACCGATGAGAGATATCTCGCATGTTAGGTCACTGTCAAAAGCGGACCCTTTCTGATGGAAGTCATGATGAAACTGCCGGAAAAGCCTCGATCTGCTGCCTCATAGGGTCATATGATACTATCTCAGAATGATCATCTTCCTCGAGTCGCTGGAAGCGCCTGCCTGGAGGCGGTAGAAGTAGATGCCGCTCCGGACGGCGTCTCCATTGCTATTTCGTCCATCCCACTGGATCGAGTGGACGCCCGACGACACCGGTTCGTCGATGAGCGTTCGGACGAGTTGGCCGGAGATGTTGTAGATCTCGAGCCTCGTGTGAACAGCCTCGCCGACCCGATAGGTGATCCGGGTGGCGCCGCCGAACGGATTGGGGTGATTCTGGTGCAGGTAGCAGACCTCCTCGATCTTCTGAAGATCGGCCACATCGTCGTCGCCAACCCCGATCGATACGATGGTAACGGTGTCGCACACTGCGGGATCGACGAAGGCGCGTATGAGGAGGGTATCGAGGGGGCCGGTTCCGATCTGGTTATTCGCGTCGTCACTCGAGGCCTGGATCTCCGCTGTACCACGGTACAGGCCCGTTGATGTGCCGGTCTCGATGAGAGCCACCCCGATCCCGTAGGGATCCGGGCCGCTGGTGATGATGACCAGGGCGGGATCGATATACGAGGGATTCCAATCATCTCCCTCCAGTTGTATGTACAGGGTGGCACCGGGCCAGAGGCTTCCGGTGAGTGGTTCCGTGTAGGTGCTGTCGTCCATGACAGTAACCGAGGTC
>LJUI01000150.1 GCA_001303705.1 candidate division TA06 bacterium SM23_40 | reverse complement strand
AGGCTCGGCGAAGACCCAGGAGGCAGGCCTTGCGCCGCCGCGATCGGTCCGGGCCGAGGATCAGCCGAACGACGATGGATCGGCACTCTCCCTCACTTGGCAACTCTCGCTCGATGATGGAGAACGCGCCCAGTTGGTCACGGTGTATCGCATCCTGCGGGCAACGGATGCGGCAGGGCCGTTTGAGGAAGTCAGATCAGTTGGCGCAGGGACCGATCGGTTCATGGACACGGATGTGAGCGATACCCTGCGCTACTTCTATATCGTCCAGGCCACGGACGGTATACGCTCTGCCGACTCCGAGGTTGTGGGGCCGGTCACTCCTGCCTCCAACTGGTTTCATACCGGCCGGGTCAATATTCTGATTCCGATCGCTCTCTTCTCAATCATCCTGTTCTATTTCGTATGGAAGGCGACCAGAGGGATCGATCTCTTCATCCGGAGAATCGCGGGGCTGAACGCCGTAGATGAGGCGATCGGGCGTGCCACAGAGATGGGCCGCCCGATCCTTTTTGTGCCCGGGATCGGCGACATGAGCTACCCGCAGACGATCGCCAGTGTGTCGATCCTGCGGCGGGTGGCACGGAGGGCAGCGGAGTACGACACCGCCCTCGTCATGCCCAACTATGATCCGATCGTCTTCACCGTGGCTCAGGAGGTGGTCCAGGGGTCGTACGTCGATGCCGGCCGTCCTGATGCATTCAACCCGGAGAGCGTGCGGTTCCTTACGAGCGACCAGTTCGGGTTTGCGGCGGGTGTCGACGGGATCATGCAGCGCGAGCGGCCCGGAGCGATCTTCCTTCTCGGGTACTTCATGGCAGAGTCTCTCATTCTCGCTGAGACGGGGTACTCGACCGGGGCGATCCAGATCGCAGGGACGGCAGAGCTGGCCCAGCTCCCGTTCTTCGTCACTGCCTGTGACTATACGCTGATCGGGGAGGAGCTGTACGCAGCCTCAGCATATTTGTCGCGGGAGCCGATGCTCGTCGCCTCCACGAAGGGGCAGGACTCGGGGAAACTCCTCATCATGATCCTCATCATCATGGGCGTTGTTCTCGAAACGCTCGGGATCACGAATCTGACGACCTGGTTGACGGTGCGATAGCGGTGTCTGTTTCATCAACACACGAGTATGTGAGGTGGACCTGAGGGAGTAGCAGCTGTGCGCAAGACGGTTCCGCTGACCATCGTCTTTGCCTCCGGCATCTTCATGCTGGCCGTCTTCTTCGTGCCGCACCGGCGGGTCCAGGATACCTCCCAGGTTCTCCTCGAATGGGACCTGGTCGTGTGGACGTGTGCCCTGTTCCTGAGCGGTCTCAATCTGTTCATCGTCAATGCAAAGAAAGTAAGGAGGAAGGAGCGCGACTGGGGATACAAGGTTGTGCTCCTCGTCGCATTTCTCACGACGCTCGTGACCGGGCTCGCCTGGGGGGTGAGGGCCGGGACGCCGTTCATGTTCATCTATGAGAGCATGATGAGGCCCCTGCAGGCGACGATGTTCGCGCTGCTCGCCTTCTTCATATCGTCAGCCGCGTACCGGGCGTTTCGGGCGCGAACCAGAGAGGCTGCCCTCCTGCTTGCCGCTGGCCTCATCGTGATGCTCGGTCGGATACCGATCGGCGACATGATCTGGCACCGCATTCCCGTCATCACTGACTGGATCATGAGCTATCCCAACATGGCCGCGCAGCGGGGGATCCTAATGGGCGCCTCGCTCGGCGCCATCGCCACGGCCCTCCGGATGCTCGTTGGGGTCGAGCGTGGGTACTTCGGCGGAGAGGGCTAGGCGCGTGCAGTCAGGCAAGACTGGCGTGAGATCTTCACAGTAGAGGGTTCTCGGTATGGAGTACGGCACTGCACAGGAGCCGAGACAGAAACAGGGGATTCTTGAGAGGCTGACAGCGATCGACCGGCGGATCATTTTTGTCATCATCGGCGTGGTCGTCGCGGTACCGGTCCTCTACCCGATCACATTGCCGGTGCTCGTGAGCCCGCCAGTGCAGGATCTCTATGATGCGATCGACGAACTTCCGCCTGGTTCGGTCATTATAATGGCGATCGATTTCGATCCGACCTCGGAGCCGGAGCTGTACCCGGCATACCTGGCCATCGCCCGGCACGTGTTCTCAAAGGGACTGCGTGTTGTGGCGCTCGGCTATATCGCCCCCGGGATCCCGATCGGGGAGCGCGCACTCCAGATCGCGGCAGAAGAGTACGATAAGGAGTACGGTGTCGACTACGTCAACCTGGGGTATAAGACCGGGATGACCGTCGCCCTCCTTATGATGGGAAAGGAAATATGGGATCCGTATCCCCGAGATCACTATGATACGTCGGTCGAAGAGCTCCCGCTCATGCACGAGGTGCACCGGTTGGATGACGTCGCGCTGGCAGTCGACTTCGCGCACGGGGTCTCCCCGGACTACTGGATCGCTTACGCGGGCGCGCGGTTCGGGTTGAGGGTCGGACTCTGTGCCACGGGAGTGATGACATCGCAATACTATCCATATTACGACTCCGGACAGCTCTTCGGCCTCTTGGGCGGACTGAAGGGTTCGTCCGAATATGAAGCGCTCATCGGCGCGCCCGGGTCTGCGACTGCGGGAATGACCGCCCAGTCGTTGGCGCACCTCGTCATCATGGCGTTCATCATTGTGGCGAACATATCGTATTTCATCGTTCGCCGGCGCTCCCCGGGCGCCTGATGCTGAGTCAGCATGAGCAGGTTCAGGCCTCTCCGGGAGGCCTGCGGATGGAACGGAGAATGATCAGATGAGGCACAGGGCACCCGTGAATCGACAGGGAGTAAGACGGTAATGGATTTGACCATCCTCAGCACATGGATTGCCGCCTTTCTGACGCTCGCCATCCTGAGCTTTCTGTACAAGGACAATCCGGTGTACAAGTTTGCTGAGCATCTCTATGTGGGCGTGTCCGCCGCATACTGGATGGTCTACTACTATAACAATGCGATCGTCCCCAATCTCATCGATCGCCTGGTGCGCGATCACCGCTGGCTGTACATTATCCCGGGCATCCTCGGACTGCTCATCTTCACCCGCCTCATCCCGCGCGTTGTCTGGCTGTCGCGCTGGGCGCTCGCCTTCTATATCGGCATGGGCGTCGGCGTCGTCATCCCCGCCACCGTGCAGGCGATGCTCGTTGCCCAGCTCAGGGCCACGCTCGTGCCCATCTGGACCGGCAACGTCGGGGCCTCGATCGTCAACATCCTGGTTGTGGTCGGCGTCCTCTCTGTGCTCGTCTACTTCTTCTTCTCCCGAGAACACAAGGGTGCCCTCGGTGGAGTGGCACGCCTGGGCATCTACTTCCTGATGATCTCATTCGGCGCCTCCTTCGGGTACACGGTGATGGCCCGTATCTCGCTCCTCATCGGAAGATTCCAGTTCCTGTTCTACGACTGGCTCCACCTCCGCTAGGGAAACCGATACCCCTCCTCGGGGACGTTGGTAGGTTCAGAAGGTTACTCACCCCGCGTGAAGCGTCAACTGAGAGAGGAGATCATCATGAGAACATTGATGTTTGTGCTGGCGTTACTGGTGCCGCTGACCGCTGGCGCCCAGATCATGTTTGAGTACACCTACGGCGGTGCCGACTGGGATGGAGCGTATTCAGTCCGGCAGACAAGTGACGGTGGATACGCCATCGCTGGATGGACCTACTCGTTCGGTGCGGGCTCACAGGATGCCTATCTGATCAGAACAGATGAATGGGGCGACCCGCTGTGGTGGAACGCGTACGGCGGGCCGGCCTCGGAGTCGTGCTATTCGCTGGACCAGACGGACGACGGAGGGTTCGTCGTTGTCGGAGGCACTACTTCCTTCGGCCATGGGGGCAATGACATATATCTGGTGAAGACTGATGGGGCGGGCGACACGGTGTGGACACGCACGTACGGCGGCACAGACCACGATGGAGGTAGCTCGGTGGCGCAGACGGATGATGGGGGATACATCGTTGCAGGCTACACCTATTCATTTGGTGCCGGAGTAACGGATGTCTACGTCGTGAAGACCGACGGCGATGGGGATACGCTGTGGACCCGCACCTACGGGGGCTCGGGTTCCGACAGGGGCAGCTCAGTCGCGCAGACGGCGGACGGGGGATACATCATCGCCGGGTATACTCGCTCGTTCGGGGCAGGCGAGTCCGATGTCTATCTGATCAAGACAGACGCGAGCGGGGATACGCTGTGGACGCGTGCCCACGGCGGTTCAGATCAGGATTTCGGCCATTCGGTTGCGCAGACGGTCGATGGTGGCTACATCATCGGGGGAGAGACTCAGTCATTCGGTGCAGGCGGATGGGATTTCTATCTTGTGAGGACAGACGGGGATGGCGATACACTGTGGACACGCACGTACGGCGGCCAGTACTATGATGAGGGGTTTTCGGTTGCCCAGACGTTCGATGGAGGATACATCGTCACCGGATACGTGGAACCGTCCGCCAGCGGCATCGGTGATCTGTATTTGATCAAGACAGACGCCAGTGGCGATACGCTCTGGACACGCACGTATGGGGAGCTGGAGTATGACGAGGGCCAGGCCGTCGCCCAGACGGCCGACGGGGGGTACATCGTCGCAGGATACACGGAATCGTTCGGTGTTAGCGGTTCGGACGTCTATCTCATCAAGACAAACGCCGAAGGCCTTGTCGGGGTGAGTGGGGAGGTGGATGAGCCTCCCCGGCCGCGCTCGTCTTATCTTGCCCAGAACTATCCGAACCCGTTTCGTGCGAAGACCACGATCCGCTATGCTCTTCCCGAGGCGGGGCACGTGACTGTTGTGCTGTATGATATCCGGGGCGCACGTGTCCGCTCGTTGGTCTCGAATTCTGTCCCTGCGGGCCCGCATGAGCTGGAGTGGGATGGGCGGGACGACCGGGGGTACAAGGTGGGGAGCGGGATCTACTTCTGCCGTATGGAAGCGGGCGAGGTCAACGAGACAAGGCGCATGCTTCTGGTGCGGTAGATCTGTCGCCCCATGCGGGCACGGGCCACCGACGCGGCCGCAGAGCGGCTGCATGCATCGAGATGCAGGGAAGAGAGACAGCCTGGCAACACGATAACTTGGCAGGGTCGGGTCGGGCGGTATCAGGGATGTCGCCTCGGGCCGCACGGGACCGGTATGGTGCGGGCGCGGAACAGCACGCCCGCATTCTTGTAGTGCGAGCCTCTCAGATGGCCCCTTGATCAGATCGCCGGATTGTGGTATGTTGGTAGTTGTCGCGATCCGTTGAGGCCACTCATAAAGGAGGAAAGCCACATGAAGTGCCTGTATGGGACGCCTATACGTTTCGGTGTCCTTTCGGCCGTTCTCATCGCCTGCTGGGTCGGTCCCTTCAGGTGTGAGGTCGATGCGTGTGGGATGACGACCCATGGCGAGATCGCGGAGCGCACCCCGGGCATCATTGACTCTCTGAGCTATGGCGAACTTGTCGAGATGCTTCTGTCGCTGGATGGGGAGAGGGATACCGGATCGATGTTTCCCGACTGGGGATATGGTCTCCTCATGGAGAATATCGCTGACCTCACGCACAGCGAGATGTTCTCCGACACCTTCGCGGCCTACGTGAAGCAGGAGTTTCCCCCGCCCTACACAGAGGCGGAGAGGCGCCAGGTGACCTTCCTCATGGGGGTTCTCTCCCACCGGCTGTCGGATGATACGTGGCATCCGGGCTTTCTGGCGGCCGCCATGGCCGAGGATGGGAGGAGCCATGAGCTGATCGAGGCAGGGGTCGATGTCTTCTGCAATTGGGAGCAGGGCGAAGGCGGGGAGCATCTTCTCTGGTGGGTGCCGGTCGGTACGGCTGAGGCAGTATACGAGAGGGTCGGCCACCCTGAGGTGACTCGCAATGAGATGATTTCGGGGATGAGCATCGTACGGGCGGGATACTGGGCAGCCAAGCAGGTGGGCCCCTTTCTGTACTGGTATGCAAAGAGCATCCTCCTCCCCTGGAGCAATGAATGCTATGTCGACTACGTGCCTGGGGGCGTGGCCGACTGTGCCGTCGTCTCGGCCGATGAAATGATGGCGGTCTGGGATTTTCTCCAGGGACCCCCGTATGCGGCCGCCCGCCGA
>LJUI01000149.1 GCA_001303705.1 candidate division TA06 bacterium SM23_40 | reverse complement strand
GGTCCGGACCTCAGCCGTTACGTCGGGATCCTTACCCTCCCGCTCCAACACCTCGAGAGTGCGCCGAAAATATATGTCCGTAGTAAGGCCCGAGAGTATCTCATCCTCGGAGGCGACATGGAATCCTCTCATGTGGACTCCTCCTCACGCGCCTTTCCCGCGATCCCCTCAGAGACCGACACCTAGATCACCTCGACATGAAGCACCTGCCTCATATGGTCGAGTGCCTGATCGTGTGCAGTCTCGGACAGGGCAGCGACGGAATCAGAGGGGATGGTCACCTTAAACCCGCGCATTACGGCATCTGCTGCCGTGTACTGTACGCAGATGTCAGTGCAGACCCCTGTCACTTCGAGGGAGTCGATGCCTCGCTCCTTCAACGCCTCGCCGAGGTTCGTTCCATAGAACCCCGAGAAACGCTTCTTCGCCACTATCATGTCTCCGGACCGGGGGGCGATCTGGGCAACAACGCCTGCCCCCTCGGTCCCCGCCACCGCATGGGGTGGATAGAGATCAAACTCCTCATCGTCGGGATCGTGGGAATCACAGATATAGATGACGGGCCGCCCCTCTGCCCGGGCCTGCGCGATCAGCGCCTCGATCCGGGGAAGAATCTCTCGCGCCGCAGGGATCTCGAGGGGTGCACCGGGGAGCACGAAATCGTTAAGCATATCGATGACGAGCAACGCCTGCTTCATGAACCCACCCTCCGCTCAGACGTATCCTCAGATCTGCCGGATTCCCTATCCTCTCTTATCCCCTGCCCCGCGTAGGCCTGCACAGGCAGATATCCAGGCGATCCTCGGACAATTCCTTGAGCGTTATCTCATCCAGCATCCCCTCGAGTTCCTTGCCCAGCCGTTTCCAGACAGCACGGGCGACGCAGTCGAACATATTGTCACACTCATCCGGGGCGAAGGACGGCTCGAGACACTCGAGGAGAGCGATCGGACCCTCGACTGCGCGGACTATATCTCCCAGGCTGATCTGTTCCGGCTGCCGGGCAAGGAGGTACCCACCCCCTGGACCCCGGACACTCACCACAACTCCGGCCAAGCGCATCTTGCGGAGAAGCTGCTCAAGATAAGCGGGAGGAACATTCCTCCGTTCTGAAATGACGCGGGCCGAGACCGGCCCCATGCCGTGCTGCAGAGCAAGCTCGCAGGCGGCCTGTAATCCATAACGACCGCGTGAAGATAACCTCATAGCGACTTCCACCTTACGAAAGACCGACCTTTTCTGTCTGGTTTAGTCGGAAAAAAAGCGCCTCCTCAGGCACATCGATTATGTGGTTCCGGGTCGGATTTGTCAAGTGGTCAACCGGTCCGTCGGGTCAGATCCAATGCCTGCCGGAACTGACCGCCCGCAGCTGCCGGGACTACGACGTGGATCCCGGAACGTCCTGAACGTTCTCAACCCGCTCCACTTCCGGCAGACGCTGCTTGAGCAGCCGCTCGATGCCCATCTGGAGCGTCATCTGTGACATCGGACACCCAGCACACGCCCCGGTGAGGCGCACCTTTACCACCCCGCCCTCTATGTCCACCAATTCTACGTCTCCACCGTCGGCCTGAAGTGAGGGGCGGATCTCATCTATGACCTGCTGAACCTTCTCTCTCATCGTCTCTCTCCTCTTCTATTCGCGGATGCGCTCCGCGCGCATACGTCACCAGCTTCCTCTATGCTATCTGGCCGGCCGCCCGCAGAGCCTCCTCCGAACGCCTGCCTTCCTCACTAACAACCGGATGGCCCGCACAGTTCCCGCATCCCCGGCCGCTCTGCTGCCCGTCCTCAGTAGAAGTTGACCCGACAGCCGACCGCGGCCCGCAGCCCCTTGCCGCTCACGGGAAGGAGGTGATGTTTGTTGGCCATGGCGACGTCGAAGTCTAACGCTCCCGTCGAAACCGCCAATCCGAATGCGGTCGTCACGCCTTCACGGCCTCCGACCGAGATGCCGGCGCGGAGGGGCATCCACCAGAGTCTCGTATATTCCAGGCCGGTCGCCAGCCGCGGCGACGTCGAGAGCCCGGGAGCATTTCGAAACCCCTGCTCATAGTCGAAACTCTGGACACAGGTGGGAGTCCAACGATAGGCGGCTCCAACCCTGGCGAAAGCCGGGTAGTCGGACGTGAACGATTCGATCGCTCGGCTCTCTCCAATGGTGATGATCGAGTCTCCCTCCGATACCGATTTCACCGTGATCAAGTCGATGAGGAAGCTATTCCGGTGCTCCTCCGTGTCCGAGTACCACCAGATTCTTCCCAGCAGATTTCCGAGCTTCAGCCCCACCGTCCAGCGAGAATCGAGGACAGCAGCCACTCCGAGATCGACGGCGAGGCCCTCTCCCCGGGACGCGGTGCGCACGACCAGTCGCCCGTCACCCGAGAGCCCATCATAGTTTGTCACCAGCGACCCGCCGCTCTCTATCACCCGGGCATACCCAAACCCGCGCAGATACTTGACCGTCGCCCCCACCGCCACTGTCTCTGCCCACTCGACCGGCAGCGTTGCGGCACCGGCCAGGCTGACGGTCTGAACGAACCAGCCCTCGCCGTCAGCTTCCCCGAAATCGTACCGCTCCCCCAGCTCGTTCCCGTTCAGAGCAAGATCGAGGACATCACGGGGAAGGATCGTGGTCGCACACCCGACCCCTCTGGCAACGCTCAGAGCGAAGTTCCGATACGAGACATCGAGCACCGAGGCATGTCCGACGCCTGTAAACCGCAGCCCGTCTTCCGGCACGCTCCCCAGCAGCTCCTGCTTCTCGGACTCGCCGAGAAAGGCACCGGTGAAGCGATTGTAGTCTCCCCGGTCGACCGAGTTATTGGAGACATCTACAGATGCTGTGACGACATTGACCGAGAGCGTAGGATTCCCCCAGAGCGCGAGGTTCGCCGGATTCCAGAAGAGGGCGTCCGTTCCCCTCGCCATCGCCGTATACGCCTCCGCCATCGCTGCACTGCGGGGATTCGAGTCCTCGAACGCGGAGAGAGGACGGGCAGCAACGAGCATGGCGGCCAGAGATGCCGCAGCGAGCAGGCCCGGGCTCCGCCCGGACAGCGGGGACGACCGGACATCCCGCCGATGCACGACAGAGCCTCCTACACGCGGTCGCGAATAAGACAATGCCATCGTATGATCCTCGAACTCAGTCGCCTTTGACGCGGGCAACGATTCGGAGCACGCCGGTGAACCGGATATAATCGCTCACCTGCACCTTCACCACCTGCCCACCAGTACCCTCGAACACGACCTCGACGCCGGTATAGAGTTCGTCATTATCGAATGCACGCACGTCGGATTCGTCGAGCCCCAGCACAATAGTATCGGCTACAGCGCTGCTCACCAAGCTATCTTGACCCACCGGCGCGGCAGAGACAACCGTGGCGCCGGATTCGGGCACCACTAACAGCGGATCGTCGAAAACGGTCGCCGAGTCCGCCCCCACATAGAGCGTGCCCCCCGCGCCGAAGGGAAGATGATTGGTAATGATGATGATCACTTCGCCCCTGGTAAGATGGTCCCGTATCAATTCCCGCACGTCCTCACTCAGCTCGACAGCCTGCGGCTCCGACCGCACCGTATCGGCCCTGAGGCTGAGAATGAGCGGAAATGTACAGGTGATCCTGCCGTGAAGAGAATCGTCCCTCTCGATCGACCCGCTGTATAGTCCATCGCCCACCATCGCTGTCCCCGACGCCTCGACCAACTCGGGGAGATTCAGCAGGAAATCGCGGATATTGCTGTTCGAGTTATCGAAGACGAAGGTGGTGCAGGCGACGACCGGCAGCGGGTTGGGCGGCAGCCGGAGTGAATCGACGGAGAGAGAGACGAGGTCTCCCCCCTCGCTCTCTCCTGTCACACGAGCCGAATCGAGCGAGACCGGGAAGTCGATATTCCTGCATATCTCGAACAGCACTCTGGGATCGGCAAGCCACTCGATTGCATCCAGTCCGTCGGGAAGGTCTACCTGCTGGGATCGAGGAGACATGTGAATCGTATGTGGAGTGAGAATGCCCCACGCCGCATCGAGCACGGTCTCTCCCATGTCGATATGCAGCTCCACGTAGTCATCCTGCGATATGTGCACCGTCTGACCGCCGGAATTGAGCACCAACTCACCCTCGACAGAAAGCGTGATATCGGACGGCGATCCGCCCTGGTCCCGGACCGTGTAGCCGTCGAGGACCCGGCTGTACGTTCTCATCTCGCCAGAGGGGAGTTGTATCCCTATGAACAGGGATTGCCCTGATGGCCCCCGTATCTCGGGCAACGAGACATCGACGCGACAGTTGACTGTGAGATAACTCGCCACCCATCCACTCAGCGTCCCCTGATAGATCCGGGCTGAATCGAGCTGGCCGACCCCCTGCACACCGATCGTATCGGCGATAGGCACGCTCAATCCGTCGAACTGAGCCCAGGCCTCGATGAGAACAAGGTCGAATATCGAGACGGGCAACTCGAGACCGGCATCTTCCGGAATGTAGACCGCACCTCCACCCGAACCAGGCGATTGTCCTGCGACGATGACAGCGAGCGGATTCCGCACCATCGATCCCGGCGCCACCTGAAGCGTCTCGACCTGCGTCTCACCCGGAGCGAATGACAGCCCCGGGCTCGGTCCGGCGATATCCGTCCCTCCGCTCATGATCGTGAACGATACAGCGTCGAGCGGAATCGGCAGATTGTTCTGCATCTCGATGATGATGAGGCAACTCGCCACGAGGAGCGAGTCGAAATCCTCCAGGGTGGGGAGAGGGACGGGGTTAATGCTGAACGCGAACGGCGGGACTGGCGATGTTGTGCCGAGGAGCGGCTCGCATTCGGGACAGAGCGTCACCAGCCCCACGCTCAAGCTCTCCGGGCCGAAGGGACCGAGTTCGAACTCCCCGACCTCGAGCACGAGCGACTGGGAGACCGGCTGTGTGCGGATCTCGTCCCCGATGCCGAAACCGATCGAGTCGCTGATCGCGAAGTAGACCAGACTATCGAGGCTGAGACTATCCCAGGTGAGGTACTCCTCTTCGGCGATGATGTCCAGCACCGTCTGGGTCTGGTTTATGAGAGGGATGGCGACTCGAACGTCCCAGGATGGCGCAGCGGGTTCTTTGAAGCACCCGGCTGAGGTGAGCAGAAGAGCGAGTGCGAGGCAGGCTGCCCAGGGGGAGAGAAGCGCGACCCCTCTTCCTGTGTCTGTTCTAAGTATGACCATCGTTCCTCCCCGGCCCGGGGCGGTACTCAAAGACATGTATGCCCAACCGTTTGGGAGACGATGCGGATCGCGCCTCGCCGTGTGGCACATGCCGGCATTGCCAACCCGTAGGGCATCAATGCCGGCCGGTACACTAACAATCTAGCACCTATTTAGGTGATGTCAAGTCCCTCCCCAGCTTGCAGGAAGTCCATTCACTCTACCTTGAACCGATAGCAGACCGATCCCGGACGCGCAGGAGCGAAAAGTATATCCTGCCACTCTACGAACACATAATATCCGGGCTCCAGATCCACTTCTCGGAGGATCGTCATCGGATCGAGGTAGATCTGGTCGTCCTCGATGATATCGAAATCGCTCGACTCCACTGCTCCCATGAAACCTGTGGCCATCTCCCCGATGCGCCCGTCTGCATCACTCTTCACGAGCACGATCTTCGGTAAGCCTGAATTGTCGAAGAACTGAAGTCGTCCCTTGCCGAGTACGGTGAGATCGCCCTCGGCCTGATAGACATGGTCAGCCCTCCACCCCTCATCTCGTTCCCAGCTCTGATCGCCGATGGACCCACGGGCCAGCGGCACATAGTCATCCGGGCCGATCGCGAAGACACCTTTGCTCTGCGGTATCCGGAATAGCTCGAGCGTACGCGCCTCGAACGGACGCCGCTCGTCCAGAGTCACGATCAAGCTGTCCGCCATGTATCCCGCCTTCATCGCCCGAAGGGTCAGGCGCCCCGGCTTGAACCGGATCGAATATCGCCCGTCAGCATCCGTCGTTGCCGTATGTCGCTCATCGGCGATCAAAACCGTCACCCCATCAACCGGACTGCCGAAGTTATCGATAACCCTTCCCGATATCCGGGGCCTGGCACAACCACCAAGCACCAGAGCC
>LJUI01000028.1 GCA_001303705.1 candidate division TA06 bacterium SM23_40 | reverse complement strand
GGTTTGGGCGCCTATCCGGGTGAGGTGGGGGCAGTGCTGTGGATTTGCCTTGACCAGCCTGCCGAAAGGGTGTATAATCACACGAGATAGATACGAGATTCCCGAGATGTCTGCCGGCAGTGACCGGCAGACAACGCCCGGTGGCCTCGGGAATAGGCGTGGGATGAAACCGCTTAAGTAGGCTCTTCGGGAGCGACACCGAGCGTCAGGGGTCGCTCTTTTGCTATTTCGGGGAAGCCTCCGGGACCCGGAAGGGAGTCAGCGAGATGAACGGCATCAGACTAGGCGCGGCGATAGGTGTTGCCGCGGCCTGCCTCGTTTCCGCCGCTCCTGCAACAGTCATCCGTGTGCCGCAGGTTTATCCAACCATCCAGGCGGGAGTCAATGCCGCGATGGAAGGAGACACGGTACTGGTGGCGAGCGGCACGTACTTCGGTCCCGGGAACTACGATATCGATTTCGGTGGGAAGGCAATCGTTCTCATGTCCGAGAGCGGTCCGGAGGCCACAGTAATCGACTGTAGAGACATCGCCTGCCGGGGGCTCTACTTCCACAGCGGCGAGGACTCAAGCTCCGTGGTGCGTGGCTTCACTATCACCAATGCTCATGACACGGGGATCTATTGCTGGGGCTCCTCGCCGACGATCATGGATAACATCATCCGCGACAACGCCGGCGACAACGGAGGCGGAATCGCTTGCGAGTGGAATTGTTCTGCCAGAATCGCTGATAACGTGATCACCTGTAATGTCGCCAATTACGGGGGGGCGATATACTGCAATCACTCATCTCCCGCTGTTGTTGGCAACACACTAACGGAGAACAGCGCCTACGACGGCGGCGGTCTCTTCTCCGAATTGCAGTCGTGCCCTGTCATCGCTGGGAACACGTTCAGTGGCAATGCAGCCCCTGGGCCTTATGGCGGCCATGGTGGCGCGATTTGCATCTATCAGTCTTCCGCGGTGATCCAGGATAACTTCGTCCAATGGAATGTGGCCGACTATGGCGGCGGGATCCACTGCTGGTACGGCTCTGCGGTCATCGCCGGAAATACCATACTCGAGAATGGTGCAGATAAGCGTGGCGGCGGGATCTGTTGTGAAGTATCGTCGGCGACGGTGACGGATAACACGATCATACGAAACATGGTCTACAACGGGAGTGGCGGTGGGATTGTCTGTTCTCAGAGTTCTTCCTCGACTATTCTGTACAATACCATCTCGGGTAACAGTGCTACGGAGGACGGCGGTGGGATTCGTTGTCGCAGTTCCTCCGCGACTATCCGCGGTAACACGATCACCGGGAACAGCTCTTACGGGACAGGTGGTGGAATCGGCTTCCGAGGCGCCTCTGGGAGTCTGTACAGCAATACGATTACAAAGAACCTCGCCAGCGGGGAGGGCGGGGGTATCTACTGCTGGTCTACTTCGTTGACTATCATGAACAGCATCCTTCGCGGCGACAGCGGATGTCTGGGCAAGGAACTCTGCCTACGGGAGCAGAGTTCAACGAGCATCAGCTACTGCAACACGGAGAATCGTGTCTTTTCGACATACGTTGCCCCAGGCTGCACCGTGATGTGGGGAGAGGGGAATAGAGACTATGACCCGATGTTCGTGCTTACCGCGAAGGGGGACTACCGCCTCCTGTGGCACTCACCGTGCATCGACTCAGGGCACCCGGACTCGCTCGATCCAGACATGACGCGAAGCGACATAGGAGGTCACTTCTTTGACCAGACCGACTACCTTACATTGTACTTGACGCGACACCGCAGAGCAGTTGCCCGTGGTACCTTCCTCGGTATCACGTATACCGTAATAAATCGGTGGGCGCACCCGGAGTCGTTCTGGTTGGCTTCACAGGCGATCCTGCCCAACGGGGATACCCTGAGTGTGGGCGGGCCGATCCAACACGTATTGCCTGGTAATACGATCTCGCTGTGTCACATTCGTCATTACGTGCCACTGGGGGCCCCTCTGGGCACCTACAGGTATCGGTCCGGCATAGGGGTGCCACCAATAGTGTACGACCAGGACGAGTTCACCTGTATCGTCACACCAACATCCCGGCGAGGAGTTCAGGTTGAGCACAGAGGCTCGTGGGACGAGCCCTCGAGGTTTCGCGTCGAAGGGAGACGAGAGTGAAGAGAGCCGTGATACTGGTGGGTACATGCATGACCCTTCGGCTCTGTTTCAGTGTGTCGGCCACCATTCTACGTGTACCGAGTGAATATCCAACCGTTCAGGCCGGAATCTATGCGGCAGGCACCGGGGACACCGTGTTGGTGGCTGACGGGATCTACACCGGCGAGGGAAACAGGGATATCGACTTTCTCGGCAAGTCTATTATCGTGACCTCGCAAAACGGGCCACAGGCGACCGCCATCGACTGCCAGGGTAGTGGCTCGGATTGGCATCGCGGGTTCCACTTTCGTAGTGGGGAGACCTCAGCCTCCGTGCTCCACGGGTTCCAGATCATTAATGGATGGGTTCCCGAGGGAGGCGCCGTTCGCTGTGATCAGGCTTCGCCGACTATTGTCGGCAACACGTTTACGGGGAATACGGCTACTCGCGGCGGAGCGGTCTATTGCTGTAACGAGGCGTCTCCCGTCATCAATGGCAACATGATTGTAGCGAATGGGGCGGGCTGGGGTGGGGGAGTGTACTGCGACGACGGCTCTCCAACGATCAGAAACAACACGATTACCTGGAACATAGCACACTTGAACCACGGTGGAGGGATCTACAGCTGTAACCACTCTTCTCCCCTCATTCAGCAGAACGCCATCACAGCGAATACGGCCAGCGGAGATGGCGGCGGCGTGCACTGCTCGGAATCTTCCCCGACGATCGAAGGGAACACGATCTCGGATAACTCGGCCGGCAACGGCGGCGGGATCTACTGCACTATGCAGTCTTCAGCACCGATCATGGCTAATGCAATCACGAGCAATTGGGCGGACAGTAGCGGCGCGGGGATTTGCTGCATAAGCTCGTCGCCGACCATTGAGCGCAACACCATCGTCGGGAATAACGGCTATCGCGGGGCTGGTATCGATTGCCATGACCATTCTTCTCCGCTTATTCACGGCAACACGATGACGGGAAACGCTGCCTCCTGGGGAGCTGCAATCGAATGTCGTGAATACTCCTATCCGACTGTGTCCCATAATGCGATTGCGGAGAACGTAGCCTACAATTGTGGCGGTGGGATCATGTGCCGTTCTTACGCTTCCCCGACCGTTATCTGGAACACGATAATCGAGAACCATGCCGGGGATCGTGGTGGAGGGATGTACTGCGAGCTCTCCTCTTCGGTAATACTCGACGACAACACTGTGGCTCTGAACGTGGGGGCGTACCGGGGCGGTGGGATCTGCTGCTACAGCGGGTCCTCTGCGCTTGTAAGGTACACCACCCTGACCGGGAATGCAGCTGAGGAGGGTGGGGCGATCTACTGCGCCGGTAGTGGCTCGTCCGTGACGCTGGCCAATTCAATCGTATGGGCAGACAGTCCTTCGGAAATCGAAGTAGGGTACGGCGGCTCGGTTGCAGTGACCTACTCTGATGTGCAGGGAGGC
This sequence comes from candidate division TA06 bacterium SM23_40, assembly GCA_001303705.1. Taxonomy (GTDB): domain Bacteria; phylum LJUI01; class LJUI01; order SM1-40; family SM1-40; genus SM1-40. The sequence continues at coordinate 17,014 of LJUI01000028.1, read as the reverse complement.
TGGCCTGGTGAAGGAAATATCGACGCGGACCCTCTCTTCGTGGTGGGCTTTGGGAGCGACTACTTTCTGAGCCAGATCGCCGCGGGACAGTCACAGCAAAGCCCTTGCGTCGATACAGGAGATCCCACTTCGGCTCTGCCGCAGGGAACTACGAGGACCGATCATAGATGGGACTTCTGGCCTGTGGATATGGGCTACCATTACCCGAGTGTGCTATCCATTCGCGCGATTCCCGATACACACCAGGTGCATCGCGGCGAGGAACTGTGGTTCACTGTCGACATGGTGAACGTGACAGATAGCACACTGACATTCGACGCCTGGGCTGACGCCTATCTGCCCACCAGCAATCCGTACGCAGCTAATCCCGTGCTGGGTGTTGTGGAACTCAGCTTGGGCGGTGGTTGCGGCTTCAACGGTGTGCGGCGGTCGGTGCGTATACCGGTACAGGCGCCTTACGGGGGGCCCTACGCACTGTGCGTTCGGGCCGGGGTCCATGCCGACTCAGTCTCGGCGGAGGCCTGTTTCGTCTTCGACATCCTCCCGCCGTCTCGAGAATAGGCAATGGGCGGGGCTCTCGGATCCGGGTTCCAAAGCATTATGTCGTCCCTACTCGTAATGGAGCACTTGTGCTTTGCGTCCTGGCGTACGCACCTGCACAGTGGTAGTACACCCCGATCGGGCGGAACAAGGGCGTAACAAGCAGAACGAGACGATGAGAAGACTGGTCGTGATGTTGTGTGCGGTTCAGATGCTCGTGCTGCAGGAGAACGCGTTGGCGGCAGTTCTACGCGTGCCGAGCGAGTATCCGACGATTCAGGCCGGGATTTATTCCGCTGTGGACGGAGATACGGTGCTCGTGGCGGACGGCACATACACCGGTGAGGGGAACCGCGACGTTGACTTCAATGGTAAAGCGATCCTGGTGACGTCCGAGAACGGGCCGGAAGCCGTCATCATCGATTGCCAGGCAAGCCAGCTCGATCCTCACCGCGGATTCCATTTCCACAGCGCGGAGGGATCTAGCTCCGTCCTGCGAGGATTCACGATAACGAACGGGTATGCCTACAGGCCCCCGCCAGAGGACTTCGGAGGTGGTGCGGTCTTCTGTGATCACGCGGCGCCAACAATCGAACGCAACAGAATGGTGGAGAATGCGGCAGTCGGTGAGGAAGGTCTAGGCGGAGGCATCTATTGCAGGGGTAGCGTATCGCCGAGCATCAAGCATAACACTATTGCCCAGAATACCGCTAATCGAGGCGGTGCGATCTTCTGCCGACTCGACTGCTCCGCGACCATCGAAGGAAATGTCATTGTGGCAAATGCGGTTGATGTGTATGGAGGGGGCATCTATTGCTCCTCTTCTTCTCCGACTATCGTCGACAACCTGATTGCGAACAACACGGCTGAGTACGGCGGGGGTCTATTCTGCTTCATGTCGTCTCCGGAGATAGTGGGTAATACGATTACGCGTAATACCGTCATCGAGGATGGCGGCGGCGCCTTTTTCACGGCCTCCTCCACCCCCACGATCGCCAACTGCATCCTGTGGGCAGATGTCCCCTCGGAGATCGCACTGGGGATATACAGCGATGTCACAGTGACGTATTCCGATGTACAGGGGGGATGGCCAGGCGAAGGCAACATCGATGCCAATCCGCTATTTGTCTCCGGTCCGCTCTGGGACTGGTACCTGAGCCAGACAGTCGCTGGTCAGCCGGAAGAGAGCCCGTGTGTCGACACCGGGAATCCGGAATCGGTCATTCCCAGAGGGACAACGAGAACGGACGGCGTCTGGGATGTCTGGCGCACGGATATGGGATTCCACTATGCAAGCTTTCTGGCGGTCCAGGTGATACCAGACACCACTCACATCCCCCCCGGACAGGACCTGCGGTTCGCCGTCGATCTTATCAACTTCACAGATAGCACTCTGATCTTTGAGGCCTGGGCCGATGGATACCTTCTGAGCGGCAACCCTTATGCGGGCAATCCAGTCATCGGGCCTGTCGAGTTTGTGGTCGGTAGCAACTACGGTGTGTATGGTGTGCGGCAGCGCGTGCACATACCGGAGGTTGCGCCGTATGGGAGCCCCTACAGATTGTGCGTTCGGACTGGGGCCCATCCCGGGTCGATCTGGGCCGAGGGTTGCTTTGAGTTCGCGATCGTGCCGCCGCCGTTTGAGTAGGGAAGGTGCTTCGATGTGTTCTCCTTTTCGCGGTCAGAGAAGACTATGACAGGGGGAGGAGGGACGATGAGGAGGATGATACTATTGCTGTGCGGAAGCCTCGTTCTGGGATATGCCTTGTCTGTTTGGGCGACAGTTCTCCGCGTCCCGGGCGAGTATCCGACCATTCAGGCGGGTATCAACGCCGCAGTGGACAACGATACGGTCCTGGTTGCCGACGGCACCTACAGCGGTGATGGAAACCGGGACCTCGACTTCGGTGGCGTCAACATGGTCGTGATGTCGGAGAACGGTCCGGAGGTGACGATCATCGACTGTGAGGGGAGCGCCGCAGACCCACACCGTGGCTTCGTCTTCCACAGCGGCGAGGACGCGAGCTCAGTGGTGCAGGGGTTGACGATCACGAATGGACACATAGAGGTGTACGATGGGGGCGGCATCTACTGTCTCGGGTCATCACCGAGCATTGAGGGGAATATCATCACCGGTAACTCAGCAGCCTACAATGGAGGGGGCATCTTCTGTGATGGTGCCTCGGCAGCGATCATCAGGGCGAACATAGTCGCCGGGAACACATCGACGTACAGTGGCAGCGGGATCTGCTGTATCGACTCCTGGCCGACGATCCAAGGAAACACCATCACTGCGAACACAGCACATCACAGCGGCGGAGGGCTCTGTGTGTACCACCTCTCGGCGCCGACTATCGAGGGGAATACGATCACCGGGAATACGGCTGACTTCTATGGCGGCGGGGTCTTCTATGACTACACCTGTTCGGGTGTGATCAGGTTGAACACGATCTCGGGCAATACTGCGGCGTTCACCGGTGGGGGGATGTACTGCTCTGACTCGTCACCAATAGCCGAGAGGAACACCATTGTCGAGAATACAGCCGACGAGGGCGGCGGCATCTATTGCTACTATCACGCGATGCCGGTCATCAAGGCGAATACCGTTACGGCCAACAGGGCGGCCCTCGGCGGGGGGATCTGCTGCTATTGGGCCTGTTCGCCGATCGTCTTCAATACGGTGCTCTGGGCCGACAGCGCCGCCACCGATCAGGAGATCTACGTGGACGAGACGAGTTCGATCGATGTGACCTACTGTGACGTGGAGGGCGGCTGGCAAGGGGCGGGGAATATCGAAGCAGATCCCCTGTTCCTGCTGGCCGATAAGAACGACTACCGCCTTCTCTGGGGATCACCGTGCGTCGATTCGGGAGATCCCGACTACACAGATCCCGACGGCACACGCAGCGACATGGGTGCGCACTTCTTCGACCAGGACGACTACCTGACACTCTACCTTACACCAGATACGCTAGAGGTCACGCGGGGAGGTGTCCTTGGAGTCACCTACACTGCCATTAACCGCTGGGCACAACCTGAGCCGTTCTGGGTGCTCACCGAGGCAACCCTCCCGAATGGCAATCCGTTCCCTGTGATGGGTCCGGCTCACTATGCGCTGCCGGCGAATCACACCGAGCAGCGTCACCTGAATCACATAGTGCCTGGGGCTGCGCCTCTCGGTCTGTATGGGTATGGGTCCCGGATCGGGGTGCCGCCATCGACACTCTATGATGAGGACAGCTTCGCATTCATAGTGGTAGGGCCCTAGCAGGGCTGTTCCGGCGGAATGCTGTGACAGCATAGTGTTAGCGGCTGTCTTTTGAATGAGAGGAATACCATGAACCGGTTGATGGGTCTGCTCGGCCCGAGCCTCATCCTCTGGCTGTGCGCGGTGGCCTCGGCGACGGTTCTGCACGTCCCGGGCCAGTATCCGACCATCCAGGCGGGGATCGACGCCGCAGGTGAGGGTGACACGGTGCTCGTAGCCGACGGTACCTACACTGGTACGGGAAACCGGGACATCGACTTCTTGGGCAAGGCGATTGTTGTTATGTCGGAGAACGGGCCTGAGGTGACGATTATCGATTGTCAGGGTACCCACGAGGACCCGCACCGAGGTTTCTACTTCACACATGGAGAGGGCCCGAACTCTGTGGTACAAGGGTTCACGATACGAGGCGGGTATGCGTACGGAGAATCTTCGCAGGGCTCTGGTGGCGCCATCATCTGCTGGAATTCCTCGCCCACGATCGTAGGCAACAGCATCACTGGAAATAGGGCCGAATTGGGCGGAGGCGGCATCTTCTGTTACGAATCATCTCCACAAATCGTGGCGAACAGAATTGCAGAGAACGTGTTGGGGACCTACGGTGGGGGCGGCGGGATCTGCCTCAATTATTTATGTGCGCCAACGATCCGGGGCAACACCATTACGGGCAACGGGGCTTTCGGTGGCGGCGGGATCCATTGTGGGATGTACTGTTCGCCGGATATCGCTGCGAACACGATCGCTGCGAACGCGGCCCGCAGGCACGGCGGGGGGATTTCGTGCTGGGTCGGGTCTCTCGCGACGATTATGGGCAATACGATTAGCAGGAATGCAGGCGGTCTGTACGGCGGCGGTATCTACTGTTACTACTGTTCAGCCATCCTAATGAACTCTGTACTATGGGCAGACAGCGCGATCTCTGGGCTGGAGATATACCTCGATGATTACAGTGGAAGTGCGAGCTCGATCACCGTCGAGTTCAGCGACGTCGAGGGCGGCTCGTCTGCGGTATACGTGGGTCTCAACTGCAATCTCTACTGGGGCGAAGGAAACCTGGATGACGATCCCATGTTTGTCCTGCCCAATAGCGGAGACTATCGACTGCTCTGGGGTTCACCGTGTATCGACGCAGGGCATCCGGACTCTCTCGATCCCGACGGCACACGCAGCGACATGGGTGCGCGCTTCTTCGACCAGGACGATTATATGACGCTCTATCTGACGCCGGATACGATGGAGGTCTCTCCCGGAGAGGTGCTTGGAGTGACGTATACGGTAATCAACCGCTGGGCACAACCTGAGCCGTTCTGGGTGCTGACGGAGGCAACCCTCCCGAACGGCACTCCGTTCCGTGTGATGGGTCCGGACCAGTATGCCCTGCCGGCGAATCACACCGAGCAGCGTCACCTCAATCACATAGTGCCCGGGCTCGCGCCGTTCGGGATGTATGGGTATGGGTCCCGGATCGGGGTGCCGCCATCGACACTCTACGATGATGACAGCTTCGCGTTCATAGTGGTAGGGCCCTAGCAGGGCGCTACCGGCGAAATGCTATGATAGCATAGTGATGGCGGCTGTCTTTCGAATGAAAGGAATACCATGAACCGGTTGATAGGTTTGCTCGGCGCGAGCCTCATCCTCTGGCTGTGCGTGGTGGTCTCGGGAACGGTTCTGCACGTCCCCGGCGAGTATCCGACCATCCAGGCGGGGATCGATGCCGCAGCTGAGGGTGACACAGTCCTGGTTGCCGACGGGACCTACACGGGTGGCGGGAACCGGGACCTGGACTTCGGCGGCGTTAACATGGTTGTGATGTCGGAGAACGGTCCCGAGGTAACCAGCATCGACTGTGAGGGAGATTCGCTCGATTCGCATCGTGGATTTTACTTCCACAGTGGGGAGGATTCGACCGCGGTCGTACAGGGGTTCACGATTCGGAACGGGTACGCGGCCGGGCCGTGGCCGAAGTTTGTCGGCGGTGGCATCCGCTGCGACAACTCGTCTCCCACCATCGTGGGCAACACCATTACGGAGAATGGCTCGGCCTGATGGGGTGGCGGGGTCTCGTGCGAGCACGGCTCTGCCATCCTCACCGACAACACGATCACAGGGAATACGGCCGAATGCGGCGGAGGAGGGGTTTATTGCACCTATTCCTCTGCCACTATCGCTGGGAATACCATCAGAGGGAATGTGGCCGACTGGGGACCTGCTATGATCACGGTTCTCCGACAATCGTCGGCAACACGATTGTGGGGAATGGAGCTAGTCACGACGGTGGGGGGATCCACGCCTCGAGCTATTCAACTCCGACTATCGAAAGCAATGTGATAGCGGAGAACTGGGCGCACAGAGGGGCTGGGATCAAGTGCTTTGATCACTCTCCGGCGGCAATTGTCAGCAACATGATCATGAGAAATTCAGCCAGCTTTGGCGGCGGGATCAATTGTGAGGAGTGCTCTCCTATCATCAGGGGCAACACGATCGGGGAGAATACGGCCCAGGATGCCGGTGGGATCTATTGCTTTGTGCGCTCTTCTCCGACCATCGTTGGCAATACGATTGTGGGGAATACGAGCTCCTGGAAAGGTGGCGGGATCAAGTGCCGTTACCACTCGTGTCCAGTAATAACGGGCAACACCATTACCCGCAACGTGGCCGATGAAGGTGGTGCGATATATGCCACGTATTGCTCATCCCCGGCCGTACTCAATTCGATCCTCTGGGCAGACAGCGCCGACGTGGGCCCGGAAATCTATCTGGAGCATTACTATTGGTCTGTGAGTGCGATCAGGGTCGACTATTCCGATGTCTCAGGTGGGTCATTGGGAGTGTACGTAGCCCCTGGGTGCACCTTGAACTGGGGGGAAGGTAATATCGACGCGGACCCGATGTTTGTCACGGGGGGTCGGAACGACTGTCGCCTGCTCTGGGGATCACCCTGCGTCGATGCCGGCCACCTCGATTCTCTTGACCCGGATGGCACGCGGAGGGACATGGGTGCGTACTTTTTCGACCAGGCGAAGACGCTCGTGGCGTATGCATCCCCCGAGGTTCATACTCTGCATCCAGGACAGACCGTGCAGATGCTGTGCACGTTGGTCAACTGCCATGGCGACCCGCAGCCTGCTCGAGGCATCGTTGAGTTGACCCTGCCCGACGGAGAGCCGTGGCCCGGGAATCCGCTCGAGGGGCCTGGGTACGGTGTTATGCCGCCCGGGTTCAACTGGCAGTACGTTCGGGAGTACACGCTGCCCGGGCCGTGGCCGCTCGGCACCACCGGGTTAACCTGGAAGGTCGGGATGCCCGGCAACCTCTTCGACAGTGAGCGCATCTTGTTTACGGTGGCGGAGCCGTAGATACGCGAGCAGCGGCTCCCTGGTCGGGGTACGGCTCGTCGTCAGTGCGTGGCGATAGTGAGAATCCCCCGGAGGTGGGCCATCGTCCGGCCTCGACCCGCTGGAGCGGGAGCACTACCTGGAGATACCACCACAGCCGCAACCTGGCTCCTAACAGTGACGCCTTCGGCTGTAAGGTCGGCGTCCATAACACGCCTGTCAGGGAGAAACGATATGGGGCTCAGGATCTACCAGGTCGACGCCTTCACAGACAAACCGTTCAAGGGCAACCCGGCTGCGGTCTGCATACTGCCCGAGGCCCGGGACGAGACGTGGATGCGGAATGTTGCGCGGGAGATGAACCTATCCGAGACGGCCTTTCTGGTCAGGCAGGAGGACGGGTTTGACTTGCGCTGGTTCACTCCTGCTGTGGAAGTCGAGCTCTGCGGGCACGCGACCCTGGCGAGCGCTCACATTCTGTGGGAGATCGGCCTGCTCGGACCAAGGGAGCGAGCTCGATTCCATACGCAGAGCGGGTTACTCACTGCGGAGCGGAGGGGAGACGAGATCGAGCTCAGCTTTCCCGCAACTCCGCCGAGCCCGACGGACATTCCGCCTGGACTCCCGGAGGCGTTTGGCATCACACCGAAGTCCTTTGGCAAAAGCACTTACGACTATCTTGTTGAGGTAGAATCTGAAGAAGCAGTCCGGAGCCTGGCACCGGATTTCGGCAAACTGAAGACGCTGGAGATACGGGGTGTCATGGTCACCAGCGAGGCCAGCTCCGCCGCGTACGACTTCGTGTCGCGGTTCTTCGCCCCGCGGGCCGGAATCGACGAGGATCCGGTGACGGGATCGGCCCACTGTTGTCTTGGCCCATTCTGGGCCGAGCGGTTGGGGAAGAATGAGTTGGTCGGGTACCAGGCATCCGCACGCGGCGGGATCGTGCGGGTCCGCGTTGCGGGCGACCGTGTCCATCTGGGAGGAAGAGCCGTCACGGTTCTGCGCGCCGATCTGCTCGATGCATAGGATGCATCATGAGACGAGCGCGGGAGGATACAAAGGGAGCATAGAGAGGGGGAGAGCAAGTGACAAAGCGATTGGCGATTCTGATGTGTGGAGCACTCGTCGCAGCAGCAGGCACGAGTGCCACGGCGACGGTTCTGCATGTACCGGGGGAGTATCCCACGATCCAGGCAGGGATCGACGCCGCAGTTGGGGGTGACACGGTGCTGGTTGCTGATGGGATCTACACCGGCGAGGGGAACCGCGATCTGGATTTCGGTGGGGTGAACATGGTCGTGATGTCGGAGAACGGGCCGGAAGTGACGATTATTGACTGTGAGGCCGACTCACTCGATCCCCATCGGGGGTTCTATTTCCACTCTGGAGAGGACTCCACATCGGCAGTGAAGGGCTTCTCGATTCGCAACGGCTGTGGTGCCGATGGACTCTTCCCGCAGGACAATGGTGGGGGCATACTCTGCTATTCCTCTTCTCCCACGATCAAGGGGAACAGGATCACGGCGAATGCGGCCGAGTCGAATGGCGGGGGGATTTACTGTTATGCCTCTTCTGCGACCATCAAGGGGAACACGATCTCCGGGAATATGGTCGGGTGGAATGGCGGCGGGATCTTCTGTTATGACTGTTCAGGGATCATTGAGGGCAACGCGGTCACGGGGAATACGGCCGGCTGGGGCGGTGGGATTCATAGCCAATGGTGTTCCCCGACCATCAAGGGCAACACAATCGAAGCGAACACAGCCATAGTTTCTGGTGGTGGGATATGGTGCTCGGATTCTCCCACTACTGTCACTATCGAAGCCAACGCGATCGCCGGAAATACGGCCGTCTGGGGGGCGGGAATCTGTTCGAGCGAAGCTTGTCCGAGCGTCGTGGGCAACATCATCAGCGACAATGCCGCGGGCGAGGACGGAGGGGGAATATACTGTCACTATTCCGCTTCGTTGATGAGGCGAAACACAGTCACGGGAAACACGGCCAAAGGCTGGGGTGGTGGAATCTACCTCGGCGAATCCTCGGCTACGGCCCTCAATTGCGTTCTGTGGGGAGACAGTGCCGGGATCGACCACGAGATATGTTTGGCGGGTACAAGCTCGATCGCCATCACCTACTCGGACATAGAAGGCGGTTGGGAGGGCGTGGGCAATATCGACGCAGATCCGATGTTTGTACTGGCCGACAAACAAGACTACCGCCTCCTTTGGGAATCCCCGTGCATTGACGCTGGGCACCCGGATTCCCTGGACCCAGACGGTACACGCAGCGACATGGGGGCGCACTTCTTCGATCAGGACGACTACATGACGCTGTACCTGACGCCGGACGCGACCGAGATCGTCCCAGGTGGCCAGTTCGGATTGACCTTCACCCTCATCAATCGCTGGGCACAGCCAGAGACCTTGTGGATGCGTACGCGAGTCACGCTACCCAACGGTAACACCTCGACTAGCACGCAGGGACCGTATTCTCTGCCACCCGATTTCACCGTGCAGCGTCACACGGCTCGGAACCTGCCATTCGGAGTGCCGCTCGGTCTGTATGGGTACCGGGTTCGCATCGGCGTACCGCCCTCGACACTCTATGATGAGGACAGCTTCACGTTCACGCTGGTTGAACCGTAGTCGAGACAACTGGCTGGAATCACATTGGGGCATGGTGATCACCGCTGGGGTCCAACGGAGAGAAATATCATGACACGGTTCACGACTTTGCTGGGTGCTGCCCTGACTCTCTTGCTATGTGCGGGAGTCTCGGCAACGGTTCTCCACGTGCCGGGCGAGTATCCGACTATCCAGGCAGGGATCGATGCCGCAGTTGAGGGTGACACGGTGCTGGTGGCTGATGGGACGTATACGGGTGACGGGAACCGGGACATCGACTTTCTGGGCAAGGCGATTGTTGTGATCTCCGAGAATGGGCCTGAGGTGACAGTTGTCGATTGTGAGGGAGATTCACTGGATCCGCACCGAGGATTCTTCTTCCATAGCGGGGAGGACTTGAGTTCGGTGCTCCGGGGATTTACGGTTCAGAACGGATTTGCCTACCGCGGCGGCGGAATGCGATGCGACTACGCCTCTCCCACGATCGCAGGCAACTGGATCACCAGGAATACGGCGTCGGGTGGCTTGAGTGGGTGGGGCGGCGGAATCCACTGCTACTCGTCTTCTCCCAGGATCGAAGGCAACATGATTACGGGGAGCGGGCGGCGGAGTCTACTGCGACTATGCCTCTCCTATGATCGTGGGGAATACGATTGCTGGGAATACGGCTAGTGCTAGTGGTTCGGCTCGCGGTGGCGGCGGCGGAATATGTTGCCTGTACGCGTCCTTTCCAACACTCGCATGGAACAGGATCAGTGGAAATGAGGCCTATTATGGCGGTGGAATCTACTGCTACGAGTCCGGTCCAGTGATCGTGGGAAACACGATCAGCGGGAATGTAGGGGAGCTCGCGGGCGGTGGAATGTACTTTCCGTGGGGATCTTCTTCTCTGATCGGTGGCAACACGATCAGCGGGAATGAGGCTCGGATCGGGGGCGGGATATTATGTCATGCGTCTTCTCTTACGATCAACGGAAATACCATGACCAGAAACGCCGTCACCCTCGGGGAGGGCGGCGCGATTCATTGCTACTCGTGTTCCCTGTCTATCATTAACTCCATCCTCTGGGGCGACTCGCCATCCCAGATCGAAGTCGATGGAGATACATTACTAGTCGTTGCCTATTGCGACGTCGAAGGAGGCTGGTCGGGTGAGGGCAATATTGACGCAGATCCGATGTTTGTGCTGGCCGAGAAGGGAGACTACCGATTGCTGTGGGGGTCGCCATGCATCGACGCCGGGCATCCAGACTCGTTGGACGCGGATGGGACGCGGAGGGACATGGGGGCGGAGTTCTTCGACCAGGAGGATTACATGACGCTGTACTTGACACCCGATACGACTGAAGTGTCCCCGGGAGCAATGCTAGGCGTGACCTACACGGCAATCAACCGGTGGCCACAGGCGGAGCCGTTCTGGGTTCAGACAGAGGCGACCCTGCCGAATGGCAGCCCGTTCACTATCATCGGGCCCGACCAATACACCCTGCCGGCGAATACTACGGTGCAGCGTCACCTGCATCACATGGTGCCTGGGGCTGCGCCTCTCGGCGCGTATGGGTATGGGTCCCGGATCGGGATGCCACCCTCGATGGTCTACGACGAGGACAGTTTCGGTTTCGCGATCGTGCCCCCGCCGGTGGAGTAGACGAGGACGAGGAAGAACCGCATTGGGGATCTGGAGGGAACGGACGAGGGAGGAAGCGATGTGCAGAAGAGAAGACGGATGGATGTGGTGCGCGGTGCTGTGTCTCGCGCTGGTGATGGTCGCGGGCTTATGGGGCGTGGTATATGCGGGCAGAACAGATCCCGCATTGCAGGAAACGGTGAAGGCGGCAGCCGATGATGGGCATATCTCGATCAGCGTGATCATGAGGGAGAGAATCGACTACGAAGGCCTGCACGCTCTAGCGACTGGTCTCCCCAAGACAGAGGGAAGGCGTGTGATTCGGGAGGAGGCGACGGCCTTCGCGAGAGAAAGCCAGTCGCGGCTGCGCACGCTCGTGCAGGAGGCTGCCGCGTTGGGACGCGCTCGAGACATCCGATATCTGCATGCAGTCAATGTGGTCCGTCTACTCGCTCAGTCCTCACTGGTGAGGGAGATTGCCGCGCTGCCTGAGGTGGAGACGATCATGTACAACACGCGTGGGTACGCTTTGACCGGCCTCCAGGAGAGACCTGAATCAGTTGATTCTATCGAGCCGTTTGCTCCGCGCTCCCATCAGTCGGACACGGCGTGGGGTGTGCAGTGGATCGGAGCTGACGATGTGTGGGAACTCGGGTACAGAGGTCAGGGCGTTCTCGTTGCGATCATCGACACCGGAATCTGGTACTACCACAGTGATCTTTCCGGCAACATGTGGACGAATCTCGGGGAGATACCGAACAACGGAATTGACGACGATGAGAATGGGTACATCGACGACTACTACGGGTTCAATTTCGATGCGCACACATCCGATCCGATCGATGAGAACGGGCATGGCACACATGTCTCCGGCACAGTAGCAGGGGATGGGACAGGCGGCGTGCTGACGGGAGTTGCACCAGAGGCTCACCTGATGGCGATTCGCGTGTTGGATGAGGTGGGATGGGGCGAAGAGGCAAATGTCTGGGAGGCGATCGAGTACGCGGTCGACATGGGGGCGGATATCCTGCATGGGTCGATCGGTTGGTACCACCTCATTCATCTTCCTGACCGGGCGGCATGGCGGGATGTCTGCAGCTATGCCCTGGCTGCAGATGTCATACTGTCGTTCTCTGGCGGCGGCGGGCGCCCCTCCTATTGGCCTCCGGACGTGATTACGACGCCCGGCGACGTGCCACCTCCCTGGCTCCATCCCGGCCAGACGCTCGAGGGCGGCCTCAACTCGATGATGACGGTGGGAGCGACCGGTTACTACAATGACGACTACGCGTACTTCAGCTCCAACGGACCGGTCAGTTGGCAGTCGGTTCCACCCTGGTATGACTATCCATACGCTCCGGGCATGGGTCTGATCGATCCCGATATCTGCGCACCGGGAGTGAATATCAACTCCACGATCATGGGAGGAGGATACAGCGGCGAAACCTGGAGCGGCACATCCATGGCAGCTCCGCACAATTCCGGGCTAATCGCCTTGTTGCTCTCCTGCAACTCGGCTCTCACGCCTCCAGAGATCGATTCGATAATCGAGATGACAGCGCTCGACAGAGGTCCGGCAGGGAAGGACAACGACTATGGAGCGGGGCGGATTCAGGCCCTCGAGGCAATCGGCACCATGGTACCGAGGACCTGGCACGTGCCGAGCCCTGAGTGTCCTACTATTCAGGCAGGGGTCGACTCGGCGGCGGCCGGAGATACGGTGCTAGTCGCCGATGGTCTGTACACCGGTTACGGGAACCGGGATATCGACTTCGGTGGTAAGGCGATCGTTGTCATGTCGGAGAACGGCCCGGAGGTGACCATCATCGACTGTCAGGGGAGCTCGCTCGATCCCCATCGCGGGTTTCGATTCTATAGTGGGGAGGAGGCCACCGCGGTCGTGCGCGGGTTCACGATTCAGAATGGGTATGTGACGGGGGGATGGCCCCTGACGTGCGGCGGCGCGATTCACTGCGTCGGTTCTTCACCCACGATTGCCGGGAATATCATCCGGGAGAACACTGCGGAGATCGACGGCGGTGGGATAGCCGCTGAGGAGGAATCTTTCCCGATCATTGTGGAGAACATGATCACCGACAACCATGCCGTCTGGGGTGGGGGTATCGCTTTCTGGGAAGACAGCGATGGCATCGTGATCAGCAATACGGTGTCCGAGAATGAAGCCACATACGGCGGCGGCATTTCGTGCTTGGGGTATTGCGCTCCGATGATAGTGGGCAATACGATCGGCGAGAATGCCGGCACCTACGGAGGGGGCATCTCCTGCTGGGGCGAAAGCCCAGCTACCCTCGTGAGGAACACCATCACCGGGAATACGGCTGCGGAAGGCGGTGCCATCTCCTGCCACGACTCCTATTTGAATGTCACCAATTCCATCCTCTGGGGTGACAACGCAGGAATTGGCCCTGAAGTCGTCCTCCGCCAGAGCGGAGCGATCGGCATCAGCTTCACTGACGTGGAGGGCGGCTCATCGGCAGTCCATGTCGATCCTGGCTGCTTCCTCGCGTGGGGCGAAGGGAACATCGACACCAGTCCCTGGTTCGTCTGGCCGAGCTTCGATGATTATCGGCTGCTCTGGCCATCCCCATGCATCGACGCAGGCCATCCTGATTCGCTCGATCCTGATGGCACCAGGTGCGACATGGGAGCACACTCCCTCGATCAGTCGAAAACCCTCGTCATCTATGCCTCAGTCCAGGCACTGACGGTAGCTCCGGGACAGACCGGGAGTGTCGTATACACGATCATGAACTGCCATGACGAGCCCCAGCCGACCTGGTGGATCGCTCTCCTCAGGCGGCCCAACGGCCAGCCGTGGCCCGGGAACCCGCTCGAAGGGCCGCACTACCTCGAGATGAAGCCTGATTCCTACTTTCAGGCCGTGAGGTCGTATACGGTGCCTCTCCAGTGTCTGCTCGGGACCTGGGGCTTCAGGACTATGGTGGGTCATCCCGGAAACGTCTTCGACCAGGACGGCTTCAAGTTCACGGTGGTGCTGCCAGTGAAGAAGTGATCAATCGCGATCACAGCTGCTCGGTCATCCCTGCGAGCACGGGCGGGCCCTGAGGAAAGAGCAGGATTCGGGGCAATAGAGCGAAGGGGGGAGCGAACGTGAGAGTAGTGATGGTAGTGCTGGGTGTCTCCTTGACTGTCGTTGCGTGCGGAAGCGCCTGGGCCACGGTTCTCCGCGTGCCGGACGACTAGCCGACGATTCAGGCCGGGATCAACGCTGCCTTGGAGGGCGATACGGTGCTAGTCGCCAATGGCACCTACACGGGTGACGGGAACCGTGACATCGATTTCGGGGAAGGGCCATAACAGTCATGTCTGAAGAGGGGCCCGGTGTGACCATTATCGATTGTGAAGGGAGTGCGGGAGATCCTCACCGAGGGTTCTATTTCCATAGTGGCGAGCACTCGACCTGGGTGCTGCATGGATTCACGATCAGAAATGGGTATTCGTACCTCACGAATTGGGATAGATACGGTGGTGGGATATTCTGCAGCGGTTCTTCTCCCATCATAGAGGGCAATGTGATCACAGGGAATACGGCGAATGTCGGCGGCGGCATCGCCGGCCGGTACGCTTCCTCGCCAACCATCCGAGGCAACACGATCACGGGGAATCACGCCGACTTTCGCGGTGGTGGTGGCATCTATTGGTACTTCTACTGCTAGCCGACGATCTCGCACAACGCTATCACCGAGAATACAACCAGCTCCAGGGGAGGGGGTACACAGTTCTGGTACACTTGTTATGGGCAAATCGTTGACAACACCATCACCGGGAACACGGCTGAAGAGGACGGCGGCGGAATCGACTGCTACAACGGGGGCTCTCCGCAGATCCAGGGCAACACAATCACTGAGAACGTTGCCGGCGAGCGCGGGGGAGGAGTCGCATGCTGGAACACCTCGTGCCCACCTCTGAAAGACAACACAATCACAGACAACACGGCCAACACTTATGGAGGCGGGATCTACAGCTATCACTCCTCCCCGCCGATCTCTGGAAACACGATCACTGGAAATGCGAGTACCTACAAGGGAGGGGGCATAACGTTCCGGTTGGACTGTTCAGGGCCGGTCGTAGACGACACCATCATAGAGGATACCGCGGACGTCGCCGGCGGGGGAATCTTCTGCGCCCTCGGATCCTCTACGCCGATCGAGCTCAACGCAGTTGCTGGGAATACGGCTGGAGAGAACGGCGGAGGAGTCTATTGCCTTCGATCATCTCCAGCGACCGAAGCCAATACTATCACGGGGAATACAGCCGGGGAGTGTGCTGGTGGGATCTTCTGTGAAGATGAATCCTCGCCAACCGTCATCAACTTGGTCCTCTGGGGGGACAGCGGGGATTCTGGACCGGAAATCTACTTGGCTGCGTCATGTTCGCTGACTGTTAGCTACTCCGATGTCGAGGGAGGCTCGGCAGCAGTGTATGTCGGGCCGGGAGGCATGTTGCAGTGGGACGAGGGCAACATCGACGCTGATCCGAGGTTCGTGAAGTCGGAGTGGCGGGACTATCGTCTGTTGTGGGGCTCACCCTGCATCGATTCTGGGCATCCGGACTCGCTCGATCCTGGCGGTACACGCAGCGATATGGGTGCCTTCTTCTTCGATCAGTCGAAGAGTCTTGTCACGTATGTGACACCTGAGACGCTCTCTCTCCTACTGGGTGATAGCCTGCATGTTCTCTACACATTGGTCAACTGCAACGATGAGCCGCAGCCGTGTAGAGGCATTGTGAAACTGACTCTACCTGATGGCGAGCCATGGCCCGGGAATCCGCTCGAGGGACCCGGCTATGGGATCATACATCGACATTACAGCTGGCAGTACGTTCGAGAGTATCAGGTACGCGACATGTGCCCTCTCGGCACGTGGGAACTGGCTTGGAAGGTGGGGATGCCCGGTAACGTCTTCGATCAGGACGGGTTTAAGTTCACAGTCGTGGAGCCTTAGCGGCACGGGCAGTCGCTGCGATAGGGGAGGGGGTGCCGGGAATCTGCCTCGCCTGGTGAGCGCCCATCGGATGATGTCTCCGGACATACCTCGCCACGGGCTGATCAAGGGTGAGGCATGTCTTTCTGTACCCAACGGTCGGCGGGGAGGTGTGTTCATGGAGCTCGATCTGCTGGAGCGCTTCGAGGCGCACCTGCGGCTTCAGGACGATCTAAGCGACAATACGGTCAGGGCATACGGGGGCGACCTGAGACAATACTTCAGGTATCTCGAGGCCCATAGCACGGGGCCCGTCCGCGCCGAGCGGCACGATGTGGTGGGGTTCCTCGGGTCTCTCCGGCAGGCCGGCACGACGGCGAGCACCCGCAAGCTCTCGGCGATGAGGCGGTGTGCGATCCTACCGAGGTCGTGAGAGCCCCG
Source organism: candidate division TA06 bacterium SM23_40 (assembly GCA_001303705.1). Taxonomy (GTDB): domain Bacteria; phylum LJUI01; class LJUI01; order SM1-40; family SM1-40; genus SM1-40. The sequence continues at coordinate 206 of LJUI01000028.1, read as the reverse complement.
CACAGACAGGGACGCCTCCCGATGGTGCCGAGCGTCAAGGAGGTCGAGCGCATGCTCGAGAAGCCGCGAATCCGGACGGCGACGGGGCTCGGGGATCGCGCACTTCTGCATGCGGTCTACTCGACCGGGCTCCGCGGCACCAAGGTGGTCCGACTCGACCTGAAGCACGTCGACGTTGGCGGGCAGTGGGTCCGGTTCCGGGCGAA
>LJUI01000148.1 GCA_001303705.1 candidate division TA06 bacterium SM23_40 | reverse complement strand
AGGTAGAAGGCTCATCCTGGTACGTCCCCTCGCGACCCGCCTCATCTCAATTCTTGACAGATCCCACAAAAGTACGCTCTGGGACACCAACCCGGGGAGCCAGTGTTTTTCCTTGACATTCAACGCGGCGGCGCCCTAGCCTAGGTGGCAGTGACGGCGAGTACGATCGACGGGAGGTTGCCCCGCTGTTCGCATGGTATGAGGAAGTGTCTCTGAACTCTGGACCTGAGCGGTGGAGCTGCTCGGGTCTTTTTGTAGACTGTGACCACGGGGTAGAGAGGGGATCGATTGGGACGGGAGGCCGGAAGAGAGATCAGCATCTTTAGCACTCAACTGTTGTGATGCGGGGCGGTGGCGCACTGGTGCCAGGCGCCGCGCCCGTATCCGGAGAATGAAGCAGACATGCATCCATATTTGCAATGAGAATGAGAAGGAGAACTACAGGGATACTGAGAAAGACGATGGAGAGCGGAAAGAGAAGGACGATGTAAAGCGGACTGAGAATGAGGATGCACCGCGGAACGAGCAGGCGAACGATGAGGAGGGCATATGCTCTACTTACAGAAGGGTAACTTCCAGAAAGTGGTTCGCTGGATGGCCGGCTCCTGGATGACTGCCAACCAGGCGACGTATTTTGGGGTGGCCTTCATACTCCTCGCTGCTCTGGGCTTATACGTTGGGCTTTCCTATGAGCATCTGGGATGGGTGCTGCTGCTAGTGCCCCTCTTTCTCGTCATGAGACTGGCGATGAACACCCTGGATGGAATGCTCTCGCGTGAGTACAACACGGCGACCCCGGCAGGGGAGGTCTGGAACGAATCGCTCGACATCGGCGGCGACACCATCTGCTATGGCGTGCTCTTTTTCGTGCCGGATGGTCCTGCTCTGTCGCTGACGATATTTCTCATTCTGATCTGGGCGGCAGAGTTCTATGGAGTTCTGGGGAAGAGTCTGCCCGGGGGAGTGCGGAGACACGAGAGTTTGGGCGGAGGCAAACCTGACAGAGCAGTATGGGTGGGACTATTCGCCATCATCGCATTCTTCAACCACGACTTCATTCATTACCTGCCCCATTATCTTGCAGGGGTCTCGATCCTCGTCGGGTTGACTTGCATCAGGAGAATAGCGAAGATACTCGAAGTGGCAAGAGGCGAGGAATACAAGTCCTACACCTGGATCGGTAGGTGAAGATGCTAAAGAGGTTTGGCAGGTTCATTCTACTTGCCGGAATAATACTCGTCTCTCTGGGAATCCTGGTTCAGAGACGAAACAATTCCATGCTCGTCGTTATGGGAGTCATCATCGGGCTGCTGCTCTTTTTCAGTCTGATCGGCCGGATACTGGTGGCCAGGAAGTCCGCCATGGCCGACGAAATAGTGAGCCGGACAGTCACCTGGTGGTGGATGGCCGCGGTTTTCATTGTGGCGGTCTCGACGCACAGGATCGTCTCCTTTTGCTTCATGGGGTTCCTCTGCTTTCTCGCATTGAGGGAGTATTTCTCTCTTCTCTCAGTGTGCGGGGGAGGAGACCCGAAGAATCCGATCTCGAGAGATAGATTGCCGGCGATCGTCTGTCACCTGGCTATTCTCGTTCTCGGCTATCTAGCCTACACTCAGAAGTACGGATTGTATATTATTCTCGTGCCGGTCTACACGTTCTTGCTGATACCCATCATCTTCGTCCTGCAGAACAGGGCAGAAGGAACCATCCGATCTATTGGGCTCATTTCCATAGGCCTCATGTTCTTTGTGTTCAATCTCGGGCACAGCCTGTTCATGATCAATCTGGGGGCGATGGTGCTACTCTACTGCTTCTTTCTGACAGAAGCGAGGGATCTCTTATCATTTTGGGTGGGAAAAGGTCTCGCTTCGTTTCAGGCGAGAATCCCCGGCAATTCCTTGCTCAGATTACTGAACACCAAGATCGCAGTGACTGTGAGCCCCAAGAAGACGTGGGGAGCTGGAATAATCACGGCCTCGTTGGTCACTCTCCTGTCGCTGGCCTTTGTGCCCATCATGCCCGATTTCGCGAGGGGGAGGTTGAGCTATACTTTTGCCGCGGTTCTCGGTCTGTTGATAGGTTTTCTCGGGCTGATGGGCGATATGGTCTTTTCGATGGTCAAGCGGGACATGGGGATAAAGGACTCGGGCACGATGCTGCCCGGGCACGGGGGGATTATAGATCGAGTCGACAGCCTCATCTTCACAGTTCCGATCACCTTTCATATGATCAACTGGCTATATGCATGAGCAGCCAGAGGGACTATCATTTCATAGCCCTCGGATCGTCGAGTCAGCCCGATCACGGCACGAGGATGATGGGATCCCGCGATAAGGATACGGTTCACAAAATGAGGATGATAGACTCTGGGGACGAAGATACGGATGACGGAATGAGGATGATGGACTCCCGAGACAAAGATACGGTTGTCTACTACATTGAGGCTCTGCGCAGGGCCTACGGCGATAACGTGGCGCTCCACTGGAAGGGCAGCTATCGTACACAGTCATTCACATACGAGGATATATATGACAACGCGAGAAGGTTTGTGACGTTGCTTCGTTCCCGGGGTATCGATAAGGGGGACAGGGTCTGTATATGGGCATATAATTCTCCCAGTTGGATCGTCTGTTTTTTCGGTTGTCTCATGTCCGGGATTGTGCTTGTGCCCATCGACTTCGGCTCACGGGCGGAGTTCGCAGAAAAAATAATTGCGCGAGTCAGGGCAAAGGCGATACTTCTCTCAACCTTGAAAATCCTAGATAGTCCGATCGAGAAGCTGTTCGCCGAGGATCTGCTTGAGTGCCTGGCTGATGTGGAGCCTGTGCCGCCGGATGACTTGCCGGACATAAGAGGAGATGACCTGATCGAGATAGTCTTCACGTCGGGTACGACGAGCGATCCCAAGGGTGTGCTGATCACAAACAGAAATCTGGTATCGAACATCCGCTCCATGAGGCGGATGATGCTTTTGGATTCATCCTATACGTTCCTTTCGATGCTGCCACTCAGTCACCTGTTAGAGCAGGTTCTCGGGTTGTTCTATCCTCTGAGGTTCGGCGCGACCATCATCTATACCAAGACACGAAAGTCATTGGATGTCGGAAAGCTCTTCCGGCGACACCGGGTCAATACGGTGGTGTGTGTTCCTCTTTTCCTGGAAGCGATGAGGGAGAGCGTGTGGAGGAGGGCCGGTCACAGGGGCAGGTACTGGGTTCTGAGATCGTTGACGACGGTCGGGGGAGCGGTTCCGTTTAGGGTTGCGAGAATGCTGTCTTACCCCGTGAGGCGAGGCATCAGTCCGAGCCTGAGGCTTTTCATATGTGGTGGCTCGAAGCTCGATGAGAAGACCGAGGATTTCTGGATGAGGCTGGGGATTCGCGTGTTGCAGGGATATGGGCTAACTGAGGCCTCTCCGGTCGTATCCTGCAACACGCTGCGCCGATACAAGGCACATACCGTAGGAAGGACGCTGCCCGGACAAGAAATACGCATAGCGGATGATGGGGAGATACTGGTACGCGGCAAGAATGTTACGTCGGGCTACTACGAGGATGAGGGAGCCACTAAGAATGCGTTCGAGAGGGATTGGTACAAGACAGGTGATATCGGGGATATTGACAACGATGGGTACCTGACGATTGTGGGGCGAAAGAAGGAGATGATACTCAGCTCCGCAGGGGCCAATATCTTTCCCCGCGACATCGAGAGAGTCCTCGACCGACATCCATGTGTGAAGGAGAGTTGTGTTGTCGGTCTTGAAGAGAACGGAGGTATGACAACTCACGCGGCGGTAATCCCTGAGCCGTCTTGCACCCTCAGCGTCGACGAAATAGTGAGCGAAGCAAATGAGAAGCTGAGCGAAGCTCAGCGAATACACGCGGGGAGCTTTTGGGCGGGCGAGGAATTCCCGAAGACTGCACTGCTCAAGATCAAGAAGCACGAAGTAGCCGCGGCCCTGAGAGAGCGCAGGGAATCGGAAAGGAGGCATGTTCCGGGAGTGGGGGGCGGGAAGGAGGCCGGATCGGAGTTGTTGGAGTTACTCGCCACATTCTTGCGGATTCCTCCCGGGGAGGTAGAGTCCGGCTCGCGGCTTGTGGACGATCTCGGATTGGACTCTCTCCGAATGGTGGAACTCGTTGTGGCTCTGGAGGAACGGTTTAGTATAGGATTTGACGAGAGCAATCTCACCCCGGCGTCAACCGTTGCCGATCTGGAGGCTCTGATCGAGTGCTCTGTCGAGAGCGCCGTGAGGTTTCCCGAACTCTCGTGGGCGAGAACGCCAGTCGCCATTCTGGCGAGAGACATTCTCCAGAGGCTCTGCACTGTCTACTTGAGGACCGTTCTCGGTCGGCAGATCCGGGGCCGAGAGAATCTGTCTCGCCTGTTGCTTCCGGTGATTTTCGTGGCCAATCATACGAGCCATCTCGACACGCCAGCGATACTGTGGAGTCTTCCTTCGCGTATAAGGAGAAGAGTCGCAGTAGCCGCAGCCGCCGACTACTTCTTTGGGATGGAGACGGACCAGAATGAACGTGTGAAGTGGAGCCGGAGGGGGCTGGCGGTCATGGCTCCCCTCCTGATGAATGCGTTTCCTTTCTGCCGGAAGGAGGCGGTCCGGAAGAGCCTGAGCCTTATGGGAGACCTACTCGACGATGGCTGGTCTGTCCTCATCTATCCCGAGGGGACGAGGAGTATCACGGGGGAGATCGCGCCGTTCAGGCCGGGGATAGGTCTGATCGCGGGAGAGATGCTTGCGCCGGTGGTGCCAGTCAAGCTCAGGGGCTTGTTCGAGATCCTGCCGAAGGGCAAATCGATTCCCCGTCGGGGCACCGCGCAGGTGATCTTCGGGGCGCCTGTTGCTTTCGAGGGCGAACATGATCATGCCCGCATTGCGGCTGGGATCGAAGATGCGCTGAGAGCGCTGTAGCGCGTGGCTGATGCCGAGCCGTTGTATGTCTTTGTCATGAGTGAACATCAGCCGGCGGGGAGGAGACGGATATAGGGAGTCTAACCTGCTCTGGGAGGAGGCTGATCTCGGTATGTCCCCTAGCCGCCCGCCTCATCTCAACTCTTGACAGATCCCACAAAAGTACGCTCTGGGACACCAACCCGGGGAGCCTTCATGACAAAAGGTAGAACTGGAAGGGTGTCTGGCATTTCGTGGTTGACTATGCGACCCAATGCGGTGTAAGATTAGAAGAGGTCATTCATAACTGGGCGGCAGGTCGCCTCGCCGCTCGGGCCCATCCGAGACTGATTTTGGGCGCCGGCACCGTTGGTAGCATATAGAGCCAAGGACGGACATCGATTTCCATGACCCGAGCGGTAGAGCTGCTGGGGTCAGTCCATTTGTGGGCAGCCAGAAGGGAAAGGGGGCTCGAGGAGTTCTTGCTTTTGCCGCAGGAACTCCATTGCGAATCCGTCCGTGATGCGATTGCATTCGTGGTTAGTACTGGCGAGAATCTGACACAAGCCAGAGGCAGAGAGACAGAAGTTAAGTTCTTGGGCGGCCAGAAGAGCTGGTGTGTTCGGGCTGCCTCATCTGCTGTAACAGCGAGAGGAGGTACGAAAATGGCCAGGGCGATTGTTCTTTGGCTGATGGTGATCACCTGCGCTGTTTCTGTTTCCGGATGGGCAGCAGTGGGCGAGTGGTCGCAGACTGTCCTCTATGGAGGGGATATTCCGGGAGTGGCTGTCAATTCGGAGGATCCGTCCATCATATACGCGATCACATATGGCGAATTTTGGGCAGGGACCGCCGAATTCTATCGGAGTACAGATTGTGGAGAGAGCTGGGTTAGTCGCAGCGAGGGGCTGTACCCGGGCGAATCCTTCTACTTCAACTGCATGGCCGTCGATCCTGTGGACCCGACAACGATCTTTGTTGGCGGGATGCGTCGCCCTTGGGGCATCGGCTATGTCTACAAGACGACCAATGAAGGCGAGGACTGGGTGGAGACAGAGCTATCGGACTACATCTACGGTATAGTTATTGATCCAACGAATAATCAGAATGGATATATGGCCACTGATGGCGGGGCATATAGATCGACAGATGGAGGAGACAATTGGGAGTTGACGCCGTTGACGCTCATCTGCCAATCGATAGCCATCGAACCGGATGGTGAGGCTGTCTGGGTTGGCACGAGGGCTGAGGGGATCTACAGGA
>LJUI01000147.1 GCA_001303705.1 candidate division TA06 bacterium SM23_40 | reverse complement strand
TGATTTCGTGCTGGGCCTTGCCGTCTCTCCAAAGGGCGTGGACTTCGAGGCGCTCGATAACCGGAAGGTCAACCTGTTTGTCATCATCGTCGGCCCCGAGGATAAACCGGGAGGTCATGTCCAGCTTCTGGCACAGGTCTCCAGGGTGCTGCGCGATGAACGGGTGAGGAGAGAGCTCGTCAAGTCGCCTTCGAATCTCGCCCTCTGCGAGACCTTTCTCCGCCATACCAGACCCGCCCCGGTGTCGCCGGCGAAGAGAAAGTCGGCGAAGCTGCTCATCCTGGTTCTTCAGGAGGAACGGTGGGTGGCCGACGTCTTCGAGCTCTTTCTGGAGATGGGGATCAGAGGCGCCACTGTCTTCGAATCCCAGGGTATTCGGGACATCCTCTCTACCGTGCCCCTGTTCGTCGATTTCATCAATTTCCTCGGCGAACACAAGACCTACAGCAAGACGATCCTGGCCACACTGGCAGAGGATCAGGTCGACGATGTGGTCCGCGGCATCGAGGAGATCACCGGCGACCTCGACAAGCACACCGGCGCGCTGATCGCACTCGTCGACCTCCATCTCGTGCGGGGCTCGATGGAGATGATCTAGCGGGGGTCTCGTCGGGCAGAATCCAGCAGGGGGCTCGCTGGACAAGATCTCGCGTGGGCTTCGATCGGAATGATCTGACACTGGCTCGATGGAGATGATCTGGCGGGGGTCTCGTCGGCGAAGATCTAGCAGAGGTTTCGTCCGTGAAGATCTGGCGCGGGGCTCGTCAGAGAAGAGACGGGGGATCGGGATCCCCGATGGACTGTGGTCAAGTCGGGAGGGGAGTGCGGAGGAATCGAGCGGCATGAGGGCAGCAGTCATCAACTGTAGTTCGGACTATAACCTGGGAACGGAGAAGCTCGCACACTGGCTCAGAGCGTCGGGCTATGAGGTCATCAAGGCCAAGCCCGGCTTTTCCTCATGGGAGGGAGTTGGTAAGGCTTTCTTCGGCGCCCTGTACACGTGGGACATCCCCGAGCTCGTGCGTGCTGCGTCCGGGGCATCAAAATTCTCGGAGATAGAGATCGGAGGGCCGGCGGCTGCGCTCATGGCCGCGTACATCCGGGCACATCTGGGTATCGATCCCACGCTCGGCCTCGATCCGCGCTTCGATCAGATGCCCGGTCGATACCGGGCTACCTACACCTCGCGCGGCTGCACGCTCCGCTGCCCATGGTGTTCGGTCCCTCTGGTGGAGGGTGCGCTTCGCGAGCTTCCGGACTTCGTCCCGGCGCCTTCCGTACTCGATAACAACTTTCTTGCGTGCTCGCGAGCCCACGTCACCAAGACTGTAGAACGGCTGGCGAGCCAGCCATACGTCGACTTCCTCCATGGCCTCGATGCTCGGCTGCTCGAGCCCTGGCATGTCGAGCTCCTGCTGAGCCGACTGAGGATGCCGTGCTGGCGGTTCACCTTCGATAGCCTCAAGCACGAGTCGAGGTTGCGGGGCATAATCGACATGCTCGCCGACTATGGCGTGAGGGCGGACGAGAGTGTCGTTGTCTATTGTCTCTATGGATACGACGACACGCCGGTCGACGCGTATCGCCGCCGGGACGTAGTCCTCTCCCTCGGTGCCCATCCCTACGCCATGAGACACCAGCCGCTCGACGCCCTGTCCAAAGACGGGTTCGCGCCGGAGGGCTGGTCGCCGCGCGAGCTCAGGGAATTCTGGAACCTCTGCAACATTCCCACGAGTGCCTGGATACTGAAAGCGATGGCCCGGGTCGCCAAGTCCTAGGAACGGTAGCACCTTCCACCCACTATGTCGTATTCCACGGATGAATAGAGGTACCGCTCCTTGCGTGAGGGATCGACCGCCAGGTCGGGAACCTGGCTGAGTGTGACCTCCATGTCTTCGCCCACGAGGGCACGGATGCGCTGGAGGAGGGATTCGCCATGCTGCGATGTCCAGGATGGCCGTGTGACGATCTGCACGTCGAGTCGATCGATCCTTTCCTGCACGATGCGAAACGCCCTCACGTCTTCCATCTCTTGGAGGATGGTGGCGAACCGGCGAGCGAGGAGGAGCCGGCCTCCTGGCGCGACGACAACCTCGCTTGTCCTCCCTTCGATCATGTCGATGAGCGGGAAGCTGCGCCCGCATGAACAGCGCCTGTCCGTCGCCCTCGCGGCATCTCCTATTCTGTACCGTATGAACGGCATGACGCGGTTGTCGAGGTCGGTGATGACTACCTCGCCGGTCTCACCGGGCGATGCATCTCTCCCGTCGGAGATAATCTCCACGACATAGCTATCGGAGAGGACGTGGAGGCCGTTGTGAACTTCACATTCGCAGGCTATCGCCGGGAATTCCGTCGCGCCGTACAGGTCGAAGACCTCGGCGCCGAAGATCGTCTCCAGGCGGCGCCGTGCGGGATCGGTGAGGATCTCGGCGGAGGAGACTACTGCCCGGGGACGGATCCCGGTGAAGCCGGTATGTTCGATATACGCGGCGAGGGCGAGGAGGTCCGTGACGTATCCGTAGATGAGGCCGGGCCTCTGGGCGGCGATCGATCGGCAGTAGCGCCCCGCCCGGTCGAGGTCGATCTGGTCGGGGACTGAGGTGTCCGCCGGACAGCAGAGTGGAGTGGAACTGGTGGTGAGCGCGAGGGTATCGAGGACGAGTCTCTGAGTCATATGGGCGAAGAGGCGGTGCTGGAGCCCGCGTCGCTCTCTGATCGGCCCGAGCTGCACCATTCTGTCTCCCAGCGTCGATCCGGCCCAATCGAGGACGCGAAGCGCGCGTGCGACGCCGAGATCGAACATCTCCGTGTCGATGACGAACCGAAGCGGAGCATCAGTGGTGCCAGTGGTCACTCGCTCGATGAGTCTCGTATGGAGTCGATCGGAGGCCACCACCTCGTGAGAGTAGGCGGCCTTGATGTCACGCTTTGACGTAAGGGGGAGTCTTCGGAAATCTTCCCATCCTCTCACATCGTCAGGCCTGATTCCGGCTTCTTCGAACCGGCGACGATAGAAGGGTACGGAACTATAGACATCTTCCAGGAGCGCCTTGAGCTTATGCCACTGGAGCGCACGGATCTCATCCGCTCCCAGGGTGTCGTGTGCGAGCAGGGCTCGGTAGGTGGCCTCTATCCTTCTGCCCGTGAGGCGTTCGGCTGCCCTGTACATAGTACGCCGGAACGAGCGCGATTGAGGGTCCGGATCCATTCTTCTCTTCCCTGTTGCTGGTCGGCACGGTCTCGCACACAGGCGCGATAGAGCGGTCACTCATCGAGATGCAGAGCCACCGCCTCCCGGTACGTCCCGATCGGCCGCCAGCACGTGTCCATCGACTCCTGGCACGCGCCGATCAACCCCTGGTTCGTGCCGATCGAGTTCCAGCACGTGCCGGTAGATCTGCTCCAGTCTTTTCACCATCGACTCGATACCGAACGATTCCGCGATGCGTCTCCGTCCTGCCTCGCCCATTCTCCTGGCCAACGCGGGATCTCGAAGAAGACGGAGTATGGCATCCGCCAGAGCATGGTCATCTCCGGGCCTGACGAGGAGGCCTGTTATCCCATCCTCCACGAGTTCGGGGATGCCCCCGACCTGTGTGGCGATTACAGGTTTGCCCACGGCCATCGCCTCGATGATCGATACTGGAAGTCCCTCTGTCTCTGTAGCGAGGACGAAGAGATCGAGCTGGCGGAGCAGAGGTCCGATGTCTGCGAGGGCGCCGGCGAATACGAATGCCGACCGGCCCTCGGTTTCCTGCGCCAGACGCTCGATCCGGCCCCGCGTCTCCCCGTCCCCTGCGAGGACGAATTTCACCGCGGGTATGGATCGCAGAACCATATCCCCGACCCGGATTAACTGGTGGAATAACTTCCCCCGCCGGAAGTGTGCGATCATGCCGACAACAGCATCATGTTCGCCGATCTTCTCCGCTCCGGGGAAGGATCTATCGCGGTGTCCGGGCCTGTCTCCTGCACCCAGGTCCCGGCCCCATTGAGGGTCGATACCGCTACGGACGGTGATCGCTCTTGCCGCGGGGATACCGTCTCTCTCGATGAGGAGTCGGCGGCCTGCCTCTGAGTTGGAGACATAGAGGTCAACCCACCGCGAGGTCAGCCGGTTGAGGAGAGAGTGCATTCGCGGGCGGCGGCTGTCGGCTGTCCTCTGCCCTGCGACAACTCTGGCTCCGGCCGATCGGGCGACGGCTCTTCCGATGATGCCGGTGTGCAGCCCATAGGTATGGACGAGCGCGACCCTCTCCTGCCTCATAAATCGATGGAGCCTGGGCACTGCACGGAGGATGCCCAGCAGATCCCGCTCAGATCTCATTCCCAGGAGGAGCGTCCGGCACCCCCGCCTCGCCGCCTCCTGGAGGAGCGGCCCTCGGTGTGCAAAGGCGGCCACGGAGTAGCGGAACGAACCGGTGTCAGCGTGGTCGAGATAGTGGAGGATCATCGTCTCCGTGCCTCCGAGCTCGGTGCCGAAGTTGAGGTGGAGTATGTGCGGCCGCTGCTGTGGGGCGGTCATCGGCTCACCTCGTGTTCGTCCGGCCCGACCCGTTCTCGTCGGGTTCATCCCGTGCATTGCGCCCCGAGAGGGCGAAATGGCGTCGGGCATCCTCTAAGTCGCCGGCCTCCAGATATAACAATCCCAGTTCGTAGTGAGCACCGGCGAACTCCGGCCACAGTTCCACCACCCTCACGAGCTCACGGATCGCGCTGTCAATCTGGCCCGCTTCCTTATGCGCGAGTGCGAGGTTGTAGCGAAACTTGGGCACCTGTGGCGCGATAGCGGCGGCCACGGAGAACTGAGCTACGGCGTCCAGAGAGCGGCCTGCCTCCCCGTACGCCGCTCCGAGATTGTTGTGCGGCTCGGCCAGGTCGGGCCGCAGCGCGACTGCCTGCTCGAGATGATAGATCGCCTCATGGTAGTTCTTTCTGGCCATCTCCGCAAGGCCCAGGTTTGTACGTGCGGGAGCGGAGAGCGGGTTCTCGCGCAAGGTGGCCCGCCATAGCACGAGATCATCGCGCCACTCCCTGTTGCGCGAGATCGTGAGCCAGGAGAAAGAGAGGGTGACGACGGCGAGCAGGGCAGTGGCTCCCCACTGGAACCTCATGGCGCTTGGAGCTCCTGCTCGGCGAAGACGATCGAGGGCAACGGCACCGATGAGGCAGAATCCTCCTGACGGGATGTACAGGTATCGTTCAGCCACGAAAAATGCACCGGGGACGATGTTCGACACCGGAAGCATGAACAGGATGAACCAGAGCAGGCCAATGGACACCGTGGCAGCACGTCGGAGCATGAGGCATGCGATGGTGATCAGGCCCGCCACGAACACGAGGCCGAGCCAGGCATCCATTCCGTGGAGCGGTGCATCCGATGGGAAGTAGTAGTCGGCGCGGAGACCCGATGGTGCGACGAGGAGCCGCAGATAGACCGGCACGGCACCCAGCTCGGTGATGAGAATCTCTCCATAGCTCCTCCCGCCCGAGAGGCTGTGACCCATCGATCCCCAAGTCTGACCGAACGTGCCCCAGGTGATGAAGAGCTTGCACCCGGCATATCCCAAGGCGATGGCTGAGAGTACGAGTAGAGGACTGACCAGCTTCAGGTCCGTCGATAGGGGAGTCCGTTCCCTTCCCTGACCTGCAGGAAGGAGACGTCGCTGTGCCAGGAGCAGGACAGGGAAGACTGCCGTCGTCTCCTTCGACAGCAAGGCAAGGATGAAGAGCGCGCACGCCCCTGCAGATGCCCACCTCGCGGGACGTTCAGTTGCCACGAGTGCCCAGGCAGAGAAGACGAGCACGGCCGCCAGAACGTCGCCGCGGTTGGCGACAGAAGCCACCGATTCCGTATGAACAGGATGGGCGAGGAAGATTATCGACGCGGCCCACGCACTCCAGTGCCTCCTGAGAAGCCGCCAGACAAAGGAGTACAGAGCGATCGAAGCAAGGATATGCAGGATCAGATTCGTGAGGTGGTACCCGAGGGGATTGAGCCCCCACAGGTGATAATCCGCGAACCACGTTAACTTGGTGAGCGGCCGGTACAGCGAAGTGCGGTGAACGAACTGCGACCACGTACGGAGCGCCTCATTCTGCTCGATCTGAAAGTGATCGTCATACGTGAAGCCATTGGGGAGCGTGTTTCCGTAGATCACGATCCCCAGGAGGATAATCGA
>LJUI01000146.1 GCA_001303705.1 candidate division TA06 bacterium SM23_40 | reverse complement strand
GAAGTCAAACAGCGTCTTCATCCTCTTTGGCGTGCCATAGTTGAGATATGGTATCGCGACATCGGCGGAGATGCCAGTCGAGCCGTCGATCGAGCGAGTCGCCTGATCGAGCTTTCTGACGTAGCCGTCGTTGCATCCAGCCATGAAAATATGCCTGTTGCTCGATGCAGAGTCGATCACGGGAGCGATTGACTGCGGCTCGAATGCCGACGCGAATGTAAGATACGACCAGCGCACCGGCGCGAAGCGGTAGTCCATCGAGAGCAGCGCATTGGGCGTAGATGATGCATCGATCGGAATCGCGAAGAGCGTCCTGCCGAGAGCAGGCTGCGTCACCGCCCAAGCCGTATTGAGTACCGTATTGTTGACATGCTCAGCGATCCATCTATTGATATCTCGATTAAGAGCAGCCTCCTTGAAGTCTCCATAGGCGGCAACGGCAGAGAGCGCATGGACCGCTCCATCGGAGTCCATAAAGCCGAGGTCATCGCGAAACTTGAAGATCGAGTTATGGTAGACCGCACTCACACCCTGGATGAAGGGGTGAAGCGAGAATCCGTCGTCTCCAGTCGGTGCGGATCCAGCGATACGGTGAATGCTCTTCTTGTAGGGGCCCTTGAAGACCCAGAGGTCATCCTTGTGCGAGGCCAGACCGACGATCCGGTCTCCATCACCAGGATCAACTTGGATGTAGCCGGATGTCGCACCGTCCCAGTCGCCGTCTGGACCGCTATTCGTGAGATCCGGGCTGTAATAGACGAGCGATGGATTGCTCGCGACGCCAGCCGCCCACCACCGATTCTTGTGCGCACAGCCGAAGGCGAAGTTTGGCGTATTCGTTCCGAGAGCCCTGGGCGTGACAGTATCCCAATATCTCGGAACATCTGCCGGATTGTTTGAATCGCTGGAGATGATCAGAACATCGTCGAAGGTGGCATAAGAGGGAATCGCGGTATCAGACAGGCCCGTGAAGAGACTCGAGAAGCTGCCGTCCGCATCGTCCTGGTAGACCTTGGTGGAGACGTGAACGATACGCTTCTGGGTCGGACTTCCGCTCGTACCCTGCCGCCAGTAGTCATAGACGCCGCGGATCGCGGCACCACTCTCCAGTGCCGAGCTGTTGAGCTTTGCCGTGCCGCCGACCTTGTGCGGTCCACCATCGTTTGAGCAGGTACGGAATCCGCAGGAAGCCGTCAGGACCTACCTGCACCTCGGCCGTCGGGCCGTAGTCCGTCGCCCAGCCTCCGTTGAAGAGGTGCCGGATCGTCTTGACGCGAGTCGCCATCCGTCACCACTCCATCCTATCGAAGCGATCGTAGATGTCATAACGAGGCGAGCACGATCCTGACCACGGTCGTCTCGCCTTGAGCCAGTAAGGGCCAACACGCGGCACGATGCTCGGGCGCTTTGAGCCGATCTCGAGATCATTCATCATCCTCATCATGAAGTCGATGTACTCGGCCCTCGCCTCCTGTGCACGGGTATCGTCCTTTCGGTCACGATACCAGTGGTAGAGCGCATTGAGGACGATCGCGAGCCTGTACCTCTTCGGCACGAGCGGCTCATCAGAATTGCCAGTCATATAATCCAACCGTGTGCCGTCATCTTGCACACATAGGTACTTGGTGACATAGTGATACGGGATCACCTGAGCCTCATCGGGAGGATTGTGGAAGAGCACTTTCCTGACGGGCAGCGTGGTTGCATCATCGACATCGATGATCGTTGCGACCTTGACCTTGCCTGGAGAGCTATTTCTCGGGAATCTCCTGTAGAACTCGGTGCGACTGATCATCGGAATGCTGTATCCGTCCGAGAAGGTCCTCCAGTCGATCGGACGTCCAAAGTCAGAGGCCAGATCGTACTCGTCCTCGAAGTACGTATAGCTTGCACCGCTCACATCGTCGTCGATGAACTTCGATGTTATTGCAAGCTGGGTATCATTGGTAACGCTATAGACACGATAGGGCTCCGTCGTTCCATTGATCAATAGCTTCCCATCTCGCCTGACGTTATTGACACCAAAATCGTTATCGGTCTTCCATGATGTGCCAGAGCCTGTAACGACCTGTGATCCCTTCGTTGCGCTCAACGTACCCGTCGTATAGGTCGGCTGAGTCAGGATGTGGGATCTTCGTTCGGCCCATGGCAGCGTCTCGCTAGCCCCGATATGCATATCTTCAACTGCAATATTGATGAAGCGCTTAGCAAGCGTCACCGTTGCAGTAACGCTGGTACTCTCGCGAACCCTATTCAGGAGATCCGTGTAGAGAGTCTCGAAATCGTCGTATAACGTTTCAGCAGCCATCTACTGGTTGCACCTGAATTCACAGCGGCCATTCTCGCCAGAACCAGCCGCCGTGATTATATCTAGGCAGATCCACGTTCCATCAGCACCATACATCGCGTGTGTCGTGCTGTTGAAGACGACGTTTCGCGGGTTATAGCAGGCATTCGTATTGCAAGCGTCGTCTAGGCAGATGTAGGGCTTCACCGTCGCCGTAGTACCTGTACCGTCGAAGTCAGGCACACATGCGATGCTCCAGTTCTCACACTGGTCGACCTTCAAGAGATTGCTGTTGTTGGTGCTATCTGCACTGGTAAAGTTCCACCAGCACCGCCGCTGTGAAGTCGGATTGGGCTGCTCGTCCTCACACTCCGTCCCGGTACCATCCTCGTCATTGCTCCAGCCTGCCCATGCCGTGCTGGGCAGCAGCAGAAGAAGAATCAGTAGCCACTTCATCCAACCATCCCCAATCTCCGGATCGCTCCGGCTGAGTGGTTTCCGTGCTCGACCTTGACGGTCGCCCTCGGATTCGTACCGCTGAGCTCCACGTAGGCGCCGTGTCTCACGTAGACTGGCTCCTGCGAGAAGACCGTCTGCGAAGCAGCCGTGTTGCGAAGCTCGAGCACCAGATTCGACTGATTTGTCGTATCGGCGGCATCCGTATCCCAGACGCGAAGGACGTTGTCCGCAGCACCTCCAGATAGAAGGCTGATGATCCCAAGCTTCCCCTGGCCGAGAATCACATGCCTAGACTTCGTGAGCACAGGGACTGGTGGGAATCTCAGCGTTGGATAGAGCCTTCCGTCGTCCATGGCGAAGTTGTCGATCAAAATGAAGCCAGTCGTCGTCGCGACACCTCCCTGAAGACCCAGCACACCTTGTCCGATCGCTCCCTGATCAAGCGTGCCAACCTGCGTCGCAGCAACACCGGTCGCGGTTCTGTGGCCCTGCTGCGTCAGATAGAGATCGATCGTTCCATCGTTATTACCACCAGAGTCACAGACGACTTTCAGCTCTACCGTATTCCACACACCCTTCGCGATCGCCTGTGTGAGACTCGTTGGCGCCGTCTCACCGATACCAAACTGCACGACGTTTGTGCTTGTCGTCACCTTCGCTCCGAAGGTCGCCTCCACCGTGCCGCCTGTCTGCTGAAGCTCGAGTAGATTGAAGCTATCCGTAGCACCACCAGCGAAGTTGGAGCTTACGTAGACATCGAAACGGATGTAGCGCGTTGCTCCAGCCGCAATATCGATGTCGCCTTCACTGAGTATCGCATCATTGGTACCGCCCATCGCAAGCCTCATGCAATAGGCACCAATGTAAGGCTCGGCTCCAACGCCAGCCAAGATCTTGTAGCTCGGGAAGTCGAGAGCGCTGTCGTTGTCGGTCTCACTATCCCATTCAGCGTTGCTTCCCTGCTCGAAATTGCTCTCAAAGTTATAAGGGAATGCCACTAGCTGACCTCCTTAGCTGCCTTCTCGGCCCTCTTCCTGGCGTGGTACGCTTTCATGCGCTCGCTCTGGATCTTCCGCTGCTCAGCGCTCATCTTGCCTCTTTTGTGTATCGGCTTCGCCGGCCCAGCGCTGCTCTTTAGCGTCTCATTCTCCGCCTTGATCCCCCGCATCTCATCCCGCAGATTCTGACTCTCGTCAGTGGCAGGATCGACCAACACAACATCTTCTGTGCTCGTCACCTCATAGGAGTCCGGTAGAGCCGTCATCGTCGTCTCAGGATTACTCTTATTCCACTTGACTTGATCGTAGTTGGCCTGGAACCGCTCGCTCGGGAAGTTGTAGTCCCTGCCTGGAATCTGGGCGTTCTGCATGTTGAGCTGCGAGACCGTTGGACGATAGACCTCGAGATTCGAGAGATCGGGGTCGTCCGAGTCGCGCTCGATCGCACGCCGGAGATTCTTCCAGGCGAGGATCTTCTCCTTGTAGCGCTTCTGGAATGCACGCTCGCGGCCCACCGCGCCAGGCGGATTCTTCCGCATTTCTTCCTGCGAGAGCATGTTGGGCACGATCTCCTCACGAAGCTCCTTCTCGGCCTTTACCGCCTTGTCGAGATCGGCTCCCTTCAGCTCGGGCGGAGATTGCGTCGAGAGGATCTGCTCGACTTTTCTCAGCTCACGCCGGACGGCAGCCTTCTCCTGCACAGCAGGATTCGAGAGCTGATCCTGAAAGGTTCGCCGGTCCTCTTCGTAAGCATCCCTCTGCGCCTTCGTCAGATATTGCCTCATTTGATTAGCCCCTTGTTGAATTCCAGCATGATCGGCTCGGTAACGGACTTCGATACGCCCCTCTTCACCGCAAGCTCTCCCAGCCGGCTTCCCAGTGGAGGCTTGATGCACATCCGTGCTCCCGGCCGAAGATCATACTTCTCGATCATCTCGGCACTGATATCCGCCATCATGTTTCCAAACTCGGAGTCGTGCATACCCCCACGATTCTCCCTCTTCTTTACACGAGGAGCATTGGTCATGCCGGCAAACTTCAGCATCTTCCTCTGAGCACGCTTATCATTCAAGACCTCGTCCATCGGATAGATTCTAAAGGCAGAAGGATAAAGCTCCTCGAGCTTCCGAGCCTTCTCGTAATAGGTCTCCCAGTAGAGAGCAGCAGCCCTATCGAGAGCGACACCCTTGTAATCGGGGAACATAGACGGAGCGCGGATCCGACCAGTCGGGTCGACGTACATTACGTAGATCCCGAACTCCTTGCGGCCGACCATCCTACGCCGCCAACTCTTGACCGTAGACTCTTTGTCTCGTTGCAAACAGACAAACTTCGTATCTGGATGAGCTTGAAGAAGCGGCTCGACGTAGTTGAGCCAATAGCATCCCACATCTCCGCGGTGCTCACGAACAAAGGACAGAGCATTCTGGAAGAGCGGCTCACAATAGATCCACGGCAGATGACGACCCTCGTGGGTGAAGCCCAGAATTCGCGAGAGCGTTTTCGTCCCGCATCTTCCCGTGCCGAGTCCTATGACGATATGATCTCTCATCTCGACACCGCCGAAGCATGTTCAAGATTCAGCTCTTCAATCATCTTCGCCGTCGCCTGTGTCAGCTTAGGTCTCTGATCCTCCGGCACGAGCCTTCTCAGGGCCAACGCCTCCGCCCTCCAGATCGACATCTCCTCAATGAGCCTCTCATTCTCGGTCGTCGGCCTATCCTCGTCATAGCCGTAGAGCCAGCGGGATTTGAGAAGGGCCGAGTCCTTTGGGATATCGACCGTGATGCCGCTACCGACAGCGAGGCCAATCAGATACTCGCAGCAGGCACGCTGATGGTAATACTCCGAGCCACATGCCATATCGATTCCGTAGAGACCAATCCATCTGGCACCACGGGCAATCGCCAGAGCCAGCATGTACGAGACGGAGGAGGTGAAGTATAAGCCAAATCGAGAGATGATCTCATCGACTGGATAAGCCCTGGAATTCACCAGCTCATCGCGTTGCTTCAGAAGCATACATCTCGGCTGGTTCTCGAGCGCCCATATCCACCACTTGGGATGCTTCTCCTCTGGCTTCTCATGCATATCGAACCAGAGGTCCACGGACTGAGCGGCTCTCGGATACTGATCGATCAACGACGTCACGGTCCAGATTTCCGTGTTCGGTCTCCTGACAGGAGAAGACCGTACCGTGCTCGACGCACATCCGATAATCAGAGCGTCGTTTACATCTCTACGCATCAATACCACTTCTAAGCGCTTGCATCTCTTCAACAAACCTGACCGCATTCGGCGGCGGCTTCGGCCTATTCTCCTCTGGGATCATCGCACGAAGAGCCAGCGCCTCGGCACGCCAGATCGACATCTCCTCGATCATCCTTTCACTCTCCGTGACTGGTCGACCGTCATCGTATCCATAGAGCCAGCGCGATCTGAGCAAGAACGACTCGTCAGGGATCTCAACCTCGATGCCTGAGCCCCTCGCTATCCCAATCAGAAACTCACAGCAAGCACGCTGATAGTAGTATTCAGAGCCGCATGCCATATCGACACCATAGATCCCGATCCACTTCGCTCGACGCGCGATCGCCAGGGCCAGCATGTAGGAGATGGAAGACGTAAAGTAGCTGCCAAACCTCTTCCTCATCTCATCGATGGGATACGCCTGCGAGTTTACCAGCTCATCGCGCTTCTCGATCAAGATGCAGCTTGGCTGCCTCTCGAGCGCCCAGGCCCACCACTGCGGATGCTTCTTCTCGGGCTCATGGTGGAGATCGAACCAGCGGCTGATCAGCGACGCTGCTCTCGGATGAAGCTCAATGAAGGAGGCGACCGTCCAGATCTCGGTACGACGCCTGTTGACGGGAGCCTGATGAATCGTACTGGTTGCACAGCCGAGTATGAGAACGCTGTCTATCATACGATTCACGCTTCTAGAAGAATCCGATCAGAGGCTCTCCTCGAGTATGTGCCATCAACGCTCTTACGATGTCAGCCTTGCCACCGGGAAGATACCGCCGCTCTTGCCACCACCAGCCGTGCTGTCCCACATCCAGTTGTCGGAGTACATGATGGCAGTAGCTCCAGCGGTAAGACCACCAGTCACATTGGCTTCGTAGTTCAAGCCTCCACCAAAATGGTTGCTGACGAAGATTCCCGTCGCATTGGCATCCATATCGAAGCACTCGCCCGTGATCGAGGTATTCCTGATGATGTTGTTGAAGACGAATGCATCGAGGATCTCGTCCGTATCGTTGTCGATCGCGTCAGCGCTGAAGTTGCCGAAGATCAGATTGTTGTAGATCTGGATCTGGTCACAGCCATTGAGCTCAAATCCGGTCGTCGTACCCGTATCCGTCGTAAGAGTCAAAAACCTGTTGTTTCTGACGACCAGCCTCGTCGCACTGGTATCCGCATTGATGATCGTGTTGAACTGGCTCGTGGCATGAGCCACCGTGCCGAGATCGAAGCGGATATTCGAGACCCGGCAGCTCGCAGCCGACATCGCGACACAGGCAGCCGCAGCCCCGAAGGTCACGGTGGGCCGATCCGCACCCCAGCCGAGGCCGCGGATCCAGACGCCCGCGATATCCATCGTAATGCTGGAGGTCGGATTCTCGTCATGGCCCGGCATGACAAAGATGATGTCGCCGTTGTTGGCCGTGCATTTCGCGATGCAGCCGTCGATCGTCGCTGCCGGGGCGTCCGGCGAGGTCGCCCTATTGCCATCCGAGGCGTTTGCCGCACCCGAGTCGACGAAGAAGACGTTGCCCGTCGTCATCGTCTCCTCGCCCATGCCGAGCACCGGCATACCAAAGCTGGCAACCCCATGCGGGTAGTGTGTCAAACCCATCACTATCTCCTTCTAGGAACACCCGATGAGCCGTGACCCAGCGGCTGCCCGGAGGAATCGCACCTCCGCTTACCCGTCTAGATGCCCTCCGAGCGCATTGACTGCTTGACCTTCTTGACTCCAGCAGAGCGGTCCCGGGGCTGCGTCTTGCCCGGCACGCCGGGCCAAGCCGCCGTCTTCTCGACGATCTTCGGGATCCTGCCCTCCGGCTTCCCGGTCGGTGCACCCTTGCGCTTGGGCATCTTGTTGTGAAACCTGTTCGCCATCGCTAGGAGACCTGGGCTCCGAGAATCCACCGCCAGTTGACGTGCGCGTATGCGTAGCGCATGTAGGCACGCCACTTGGCCGTGAAGGTGTCGAAGTCCTCGATCATGCCAAACTCGAGCGGGGTCCGATCCACCCAGAAGAGCATGTTGCGCCTCATCGTGGAATCCATCAGGAACCAGTTGTTGGTATCCGGCAGGTAGTTCCACTCGATGAAGGTGTACTTGCCCTCATGGACGTTACGGTTGTTATCCGCCGTATCGACCTTGCCAGACGACGCGATGATCTCGTAAGCCGTCTCATAGAGATCCGGCGGCCCGAGAATCTGGTCCGGCACAACCTGGATCCGCTCCGCCTGGTCACCCCGGAAGCCCACCATCTGGATCCGCGCCGCGGCGAGCGCCACAGCCGAGAGCTGCGTCGTCACGAGATTGTCGAAGCCGTTCGCAGTC
>LJUI01000145.1 GCA_001303705.1 candidate division TA06 bacterium SM23_40 | reverse complement strand
TATCCGCTTCGCGACACGTGGCATTCGGATTCATCGAATTCGTTTCGGTTCTATATGCTCGATCCGGGGCTCGATGTGACGCAGTATGTTAGTGATGACCACATACATCGGATGACCTACTACGTGGACAGGACGGATCCGGACAACTTCAAGCTGATCGAGGTTGACAGTTTGCGTTCGGGGACTCGGACCATCAGGCGAGTGGTATTGGAGCACGTGGTGGCGGTTCAGTTCGATCTTCCCGAGTTTCAGGGGGGAACGGCGCCGTATACGACACCGGCAGAGACGGGAATGATCATCGAAGTAACGGCCCAATCAGAGAAGCGTCAACGGCGGATGGGTGGTAGCCAGGATATCGGAGGGCGGATGCACGTAATAACCCGAGCAGCCATACGAAACTGAACAGGACCTCCAGGCCCGCACACCCACACGGGGTATCGGGTCCTGTATGAGGAGGTAAAGATCATGAAGACGCGTTTCACTCTCAAGCAGCGAGCCCGGGACCAGGGCGAAGGAGGATTCATCCTCGTCGTGGCCCTCATGCTCACCATGCTCATCGCCCTACTCGGCGCGGCGTTCCTCGCCTACGTTCCGTTCGAGCTTCAGCGTACGGACGAGGCCACCGGGCGGGACGTAGCCATCGAGGCCGCTGATGCCGGGTTCCAGGATGTGATTCAGAATCTCATCCAGGATGCGCGATGGGATGGGTACGAGAACCCGGACGATCCGGTCGTGCTCACCGATCCGGAATCCGGGAAGATCATCTCGGCATTCACCCTGGACGTCCATACCGGGGTTGATCAGTACGACAGGAACGTCTCACCGCCGGAGACCCTGCAGGGCATACAGCTCGGATACGACCTGACCGGGATGAAGCGGATCGGGGTCATCAGCACCGGATATAAGCTGACGCAGGAGGGCAACATCCGGATGAAAGGCGGCTCTCCCGATCCCAACTACGCCAGGCGCGTGTTCGCCCTCGTCGTTACCCTCTCTCCGAGCGACTACGTGCTGTTCACCGGTGGGTGGCTCACGATCGTCAATGGAGGGACGTGGAACGGCAAGATCCACGCAAATGAGCAGATCAACATCAACAATTACAGTACCGTCCCCGGACTCAACGATACGATCTATCTCAATGCTCCGGTCAGCTCTCCCACGCCGCCCGATTTCGGCGGGAGCCACTACCCGTACACCGGGCCGAACGATCCCCGGATCGTATCGACTGCCAGCCCTCCGTTCATCAACACGACGGTGCTGCCGATGCCCTATCTCGATCTGAGCCCGGATGGTCCGTTCATGCAGGCGACACACGGCGATCCGGACAGCGGGTACTACAACGGCCACGTGGAGCGATTCGACCGTTGGAGCACCAACTCCGACCACGGGCTCTGGTTCGGTGAGGTCTCCGATACTGACTTCTTCGCACAGAGCTTCATACAATCGACGGGCCCCAATCCCGAGGACACGATCAGGGTCATCGAGCGGGAGGTCGGGTCGGGAGTGTGGAAGAAGTGGTGGGTGCAGCGTGAAGGTCACGGTCAGAACAGCTTCATCAGCGTCACCGCGATCGACAGCGTGTACAATCCCCTCGACGAGTCATATGGCTACAGGCAGGTGCCGGTGAACTGGCATCCCGACAATCCGGCGGAAGAGGGATGCGTGCTCTTCGTCCACGACGGAACCGCAGTAGTGGGTAACGTCATGGTCGACGGCCGCGTCTCCATCGTCTCCGGGACCGACGCTCCCTCGCACTGGAAGGGTTCCATCCTGATCGATGGCGACATCAAGTATTCGGACGTCGACTACAGCACAGATCCGCCCACAACGCCGCCGGAGACGAAGGAGAGGCCGTGCGGGCTGGGGCTCTTCGCCACGGACAGGATATTTATCGCCGACAAGCAGTTCCAGCAATTCGGCATCCCCTGCGCCGACGACACCCTGACGGTCAGTGCTCAGATCATCACCGAGCAGGGCGTCTTCCGCGCTCTGTACAACGATTTGCCGGTCAATTGCCCCGCAGCGGATCGAAAATTCACGCTCGTGGGAGCGATCTGTTCGTACAGAACACCCGAGCTGTCGCGCGCATATGGGCGCCGATTCTACAACTACGACTTGAATCTGAATCGGGTGAAACTGCCGGCCCTGCCGCGGATCGTCTATCTCTATCCGGGGAGCTGGCGGATTCTGCCGATGTCGTAGTCCGTCGATGGAGGAGCACCGGTTCCGGCCGACGCCCGGCGTTCGCGAAGCAGGTACATAAGGCCCACAGCCACCAAGCCGTCTTCGTGATTTGGCGATGAGCAACGAGAAGGAGAGGTCTTCACGACCTCTCTTTTCTTTTGTGATCGGGGCCTGCAACGAGCGGCCTACCTCTGGTTGGACTGCCCGCCGGGTCCTTGCTCCGGCGCGTGACGCTGCTCCAGCCCACGATCCTGTTCCGGCGTCCGACTTCTGCACGAGCGTCGGACCCTGCTCCGGCGCCCAGACCTGCTGCGGCGCATGACCCTGGTTCGGCGGCTTACCCTGTTCCGGCGTACGATCCTACCCCAATCCATGACCCCTGCATGGGCGTATGACTCCCGCGCCGGCGCACGACCTTTGCGTCGCCGCATGGCCGCTGTTCCGGCGGATCACCTCGCTCCGGCGCACCGGCTGCGCGGGCTGTGTGAGATCCGCCGAGATCTCTTCCATTATTTGTCACTCTCCAGACTCTCGTTCGGCAGGGGGGGAAATACGCGTCGTGGGGCTCGGGATGGAGGCCGCGAGAGCGGTCTTCCCTCGTTGCAGGAGGTGCCTGCAGTCTGGCGTGCCAGTGCTGTCTGGTGTGCCGCCGCACTGAGATTGCCAGTCAGGCCCGGTGGCTCAGTGCACTCCGGTGTGTCGACCCACGTCGGTATGCTACTACAGTCCCGTGTGCTACTGCAGTCCTGTGTGCTACTGCAGTCTGCGGTAGTACCGCAGCGGGGTGTGCCGATGCAGTCGGGCGAGCAAACCCGGTGTGGTGTGGCAGTGCGATCCGGTGTACCGAAATGGAGGCCGACTGTAACATAGTGTCGCACCGACACGAGAGCGCGCGGCGTGGGTCGTGCAGACCTGCGTTCCAGGGCCGTTCAGAGGGGATTTTCGGGGCTGTTTGTTGGCCCTGATTGGTATGCTTCTTGCTTATGAGTAGGGATGGTAGCGAAATGACGAACTGGCATAGAAAGTGGAACCAAGGAGGCAGAGACTATGAGGATCGATCGCAGAGGTACCCAAGGAGCGCCGGAGCGAGCCGAAGGGGGATTCATCCTCGTCATCGCTCTCATGCTCACCATGCTCGTCGCCCTGTTGGGCGCGACATTCCTCGCCTATATTCCCTACGAATTGCAGCGCACGGCTCAGGCCACGGGCAGGGACGTTGCGCTTGAGGCTGCGGATGCCGGGCTCCAGGATGTGATCCGGCATCTCATCCAGGACGTAGAGTGGGATGGTTATGCCAACCCCACCGATCCGGTCGTCCTCGGTGATCCACAGACGGGACAAAACGTAGCGGCATACGTCCTCGATATCCATACTGGTGTAGATTCTCTGGACCAGAATCTGTCCCCGCAGGAGGTGCTCCAGGGTATACCGCTGGGTTATGATGCTGACGGGATGAAGCGGATCGGCATCGTCTGCACGGGATACAAGCTCGACAGGACCGGGAACATCCGGATGCGCGACGGTTCTCCCGATCCGGACTATGCGAGGCGTCTGTTCGCACTCGTCGTCACCGTCTCTCCCAGCGACTACGTGCTGTACACCGGTGGCGATCTGACCCTGGTCAATGGAGGAGTCTGGCACGGCAAGATCCACTCCAATGCCCTCCTCTCGGTCAATAACTACAGTCCCGTTCCCGGCGAGAATGATACCATTCGTCTCAATGCCACGGCCAGCTCTGTGGACGTTCCGAGTTTCGGCGGTTCGATCTATCCGTATACCGGGCCCAGCGACGGCCGGATCGTGTCGACCGCCACTCCTTCGTTCATGCGCACTGCAGTCCTGCCCATGCCTTATATCGACCTGAGCAGCGAGGGACCGTTCATGCAGGCGACCGGCGGCGATCCGGACAGCGGCTACTATGGCGGTGGGGTGCAGCGGTTTGACCGCTGGAGCGAAAATCACGCCTATGGTCTCTGGTTTGGGGAGCTGTCTGAGTCCGCTCTCTGGGCACAGAGCTTCATACAGTCGACCGGTCCCAACCCCGAGGATACGCTCAGAGTGATCGAACGCGAAGTCGGTTCCGGTACATGGCAGAAGTGGTGGGTGCGCCGCGAGGGGGCCGAGAGCACGATCACGCTCACGGCGCTTGACACCTTGCACACTCCCCTGAGCGAGCGCTACGCCTACCAGGCTGTTCCCCAGAACTACCGTCCCCCCAGTACCGCGGAAGAGGGCGGCGTACTCTTCATCGATGATGGAGTGGCTGTCGTGGGAGACATCATGGTCGACGGCAGGCTCTCGATCTGCAGCGGCACTGATGTTGTTTCCGATTGGCAGGGCAAAATCCTGATCAACGGCGATATCAAGTATTCGGATGTGGACTACAACACGGAGCCACCAGTGAGGCCGCCGGAGACGAAAGAACGGCCCTGTGGGCTCGGGCTCTTCGCCACGGACGATATCGTCATCGCGGATCAAAGGTATGAGTACCTGGGTATTCCGGCGGCTCCTGACACGCTGGTGATGAGTGCACAGATCGTCAGTGAGAACGGTGTCTTCCGCGGGCAGCACGTCCACCTGCCTGAGTGGATCTCCTCGTGGGATCGGAAGTTCACCCTCGTCGGAGGCATTGCCTCGTATGAGACGCCTGAGCTGTCCCGGGCGTACGGCCGCCGATCGTACAACTACGACGAGAATCTCACGCGGGTCAAGCTGCCGGCCCTGCCGCGGATCGTCTATCTCTATCCGGGAAGCTGGCGGGTACTGCCGGTGACCTAGTCCACTGGACGGGGAGGCACCGGCTCTGGCCGAATGCCAGACTTCCGGAAACGTTCCATCGCGCCGCCCGGTACGCCTATCTTCCAGATCGGGCGGCGCACAACGAGAAAAGAGAGGTCTTTGTGACCTCTCTTTTGCCTGGCTATTCCGACCTTCAAATGGGGAGCCGCCCTCTTCGTTCTGCTCTGGCGGCTCCCTCCCTTCAGTCTTCTCCAGCCGGTGCTCTTCCTGTTCCTGCATCGGGATGTATCGGCTCCCGGGATCTGCCGAGATATGTCCGATCATCTCGGTAAGGTTTTTCTTGGATCGATCAACCGCAGGGCAGCGCGGCGCCCGAGACAGGTCGGCAGGGAGGTGCGGTCTCTTTGGGCCGCGCTGGAATGTGGGAGTCGGAGCGCGTGCCGATACGCACGCCCGCGGCAGCAAGCTGCCAGCACCCGGGCTGGCGGGAGCGCCGTGTCCTATCGTTGTGACCAGAGGACGCGGTAGAACATACAACCTCTTCGTGCACAGCGTCTTCCAGAAAAGCACTACGATTTTGCTGTTGACGGGACGCGCACTTTTTGGTAATCTATATACATGTAGTTGACAGGGGTCGGATTTGGAGGGGTGTGATGACGTGGGGTGCGAGGTGGGAGTGTGGTGGGGCTGTAGAGGTCAAGACAACAGGAGCCGATCATGCAGGAGGCGTACGGGGGGTACAGCCCGCTGCATCGGGGCCGCTACAGATCTGCCGGGTTCACGCTGATCGAGGTGATCGTCGCGCTCGTGATCCTGGCATTTATCATTTTGGGGACGGTCGTCTTCTTCTCCACCGGGTTGCGGACGACGAGCGTGACGCGGGATCGCCAGGTCGCCACCAAGCTCGCCCAGGAGGTGATCGAGAGCGTGAAGCAGGGCGGGTATCCCGGCCTGAACAACATCGTGGGGTTCACGCAGACGGGCGACAACACCGGGTATCTTCCCGATTCGAGCTACTTCTACCTCGATTCTCCGTTTCTCGATCGGTTCCAGGTGGAGCGCTATGTGAGTGATATCGGAGCGGCGGGGACGGCCCGGCAGGTGGTGGTGCGGGTGATCTGGCCGCTTCAGGATCCAGGGGCGATGTCGGACACGATCCAGATGGCAACGGTGATCGCCAACCAGCCAGGTCGGCAGATGAAGGCGACGCCGACGCCGCTGAAGACGCCCACGCCCACCCGTACACCGACAGTGACGCGTACATATACCCCCTCTCACACGCCGACGGATACGC
>LJUI01000144.1 GCA_001303705.1 candidate division TA06 bacterium SM23_40 | reverse complement strand
CCAGTATCTCACCTTCACCCTGGTGGCGACCGATCCCGACGGTGACAGCATCTCCTACTCATCTCCCGATTTGCCCGCCGGAGCTACGCTGAACTCGGCGTCAGGCGTCTTCGAGTGGACTCCGACCTATGCACAAGCCGGTAACCACCTGACTACCTTCATCGCCACCGACAATGGCCCCCCGGCACTGGCAGATACGGAACAGACCACCATCACCGTGACGGATGTGAACGGACCGCCTGACTTGCTCGATCAGGCCGACACCACGGTCGCCGAGAATCAGTATCTCACCTTCACCCTGGTGGCGACCGATCCCGACGGCGATACTATCTCCTTCTCGTCTCCCGACCTACCGACGGGAGCTGTCCTCGACTCGGTCACGGGTCTCTTCGAGTGGACTCCAACATACGGCCAGGCGGGCAACTATCCGACCACCTTCATTGCCACTGATTGGGGCACCCCTGCCCTCGCCGATACCGAACAGACCATTATCACCGTGGGCGATGTGAACCGTCCACCTGACTTGCTCGATCAGGCCGACACCACGGTCGCCGAGAATCAGTATCTCACCTTCACCCTGATGGCGACCGATCCCGACGGCGATACTATCTCCTTCTCGTCTCCCGACCTACCGACGGGAGCTGTCCTCGACTCGGTCACGGGTGTCTTCGAGTGGACTCCAACGTACCAACAGGCGGGCCTCTATGTAGTGACGTTCATCGCCACCGATGACGGCCTTCCGCCCCTCGCTGACACCACGCAGACCGACATCACCGTCACCGATGTCACCCGCGTGACGGGCGAGGAGGAGAATCTCGGCGTCCCGCTATCTCAGTACCTCGCCCAGAACTATCCCAACCCCTTTCGCTCCACGACCACGATCACGTACTCGCTTCTGGCTCCGACGCAGGTCACATTGAACATCTATGACATCCGCGGCGCCCTTGTGCGGAGACTGGAGCCCGGGATGGTCCCGGCAGGGCGCCATCGGATGACCTGGGACGGACGTGACGGACGGGGCCACAGGGTGAGCAGCGGCGTCTACTTCTGCCGTCTCGAGGCTGGTGACTTCAGCGGAACGAGGCGAATGGTAATAGTGCGATAGCATAATATAGAGTTGCCGTCACCATCGCCCAGCCCTCCGCGACCGGTCTCGAAGACTAGCACTTGGCACGCGCCGCAGCATTGGAACACCACCACCCGAAGCCTGCCTCTACAGTCGCGCCCGTCGCTGAAGAATCACGTGAACGATCCACATGCGACAATTTGAAAAGCCTTGTCGCCTACGTACCCGCCCGGATCCCCGACACGATTCCCATGCGTGACCCGGATCAGAAAAGCGCTGTTCCTCTCAACGCAGAAAGGATGTTGACAACGAGAGCGAGACTGGAGAAGATGAACCCGGACCACGAACCAATAATCCTCAACCCTCGATCAGAAGGAGCGCGTGCATGAAACACGGACTCAGTCTGGGCATTGTGGCTGCCCTGATGGCCGCCGCGGCGGGGTGCGGACCAAAGGTCATGGTCCCCCCCAGGATCGACCTCGTGCAACACGAAGTCATCGGGATTATCGAGTTCACCTCCTCAAGCGAAGGCGGGCTCGCATCGCATGCAACGAGGAAGTTCACGGACGCGGCTCGCCGCGACCAGGGCATGGTGCGTATCGTAGACCTCGGGTCGGAGGCAGAAGTTCTCAGAGAAGTTGGCCGGGATCGGCTGGATCAGGCCGCATTCCAGGCGCTCGGAGAGACACGCGGGATCAACACGATCATTACCGGGGAACTCCTGGTTTCTGATGTAAGGCCGGACATATCGATTACCCCGGGCTTTGGGTTCCTGAGCTTCGCGGCTGAGGTGGATGCCTCGCTTGCCGTGCAGATGGTCGAGACCGTGAGTGGTGCATCGATCTGGAGTAGTTCCGCGAGCACTACGGAGCGCGTGGGCCACGTCAGTATCTTCGGCGGCGATACCTTCACCTTCGATGCAGAAGACCCGGAGGAGGCGTACGGAAGGCTCGTCGATACGTTGGTCGAGGAGACGACACGAGACTTCAGGGTGACCTGGGAACGGAAGTAGGAGCCGGGGCGCCGGACCGCCAGCCGGACTCCTCCACAGCACGTCACCTGGTGTACTCCCCGGACTGTACAATCTCTTTGGGGAGCTGGGAAGAGCACGATCTCAGGTTCTCCACCAACTCATCTCTCTCCAGCCGGTCAACCGCGTAGAAGGAGACGAGGGAATCGACTAAGACGCTGTTGGGAATCTGCCACTGCCCGACCCTGACCCACTCTGAGGGTACTCCACCGTACTCGCCGTACCAGGAGTCGTACAGTATCGCGATCTTGACCCCCTTCTCTCTCACCAATTCACGCATCATCTCTTGCGTGTAACCATTCCGCAGTCTGAGTCTCGCCACCTCAATGCTCGCCAATCCCCACAGATCCAGACATCTGATATCCGCAACGAAATTGACGGCGCCGATGTCATTCACAGCGACCGCCTCTCCCTCATAATAGTCTCTGAGAAATAATCCCATCTGGTATTGCTGTTGATAGATGTTAGTCGTAGCGCGCGGTACTCTTATCAGGGAGACGACTGCCCTCTCGGCCAGCGGCGAAACGAGGAGAAGAACGAGCAGTGCAGCCGCCGCATGACTCGGCCAGAGGATCCCATCAAACGCCACTGACCGCTTCGCCGGCAGGTAGTCAGACCCTACCCGGACAATGACAAAGAACCCGAGGGCTAGAAGGTACGCTTCATACCTATAGAACCAGCCGATCCCAGCGAACTGCATATGCAGGACAGTCGTGACAATGAAGATAGTATTCATGATGGTGGGATAACTCCAGATCTGTCTCTGCCTTTTGTACGAGTGGAGAAAGAGGATGAGGACGACGGAGAGGAGGACGAGCATATGAGGAGCACGGACCGCCTGATAGACGAAGTGAGCGAGGTTCTTGATCGTTTCTTCGAGACCGGAAACATCAGGAAGGTTCCCCTTCAGTAGGACTGGATTCGGCAAGAAATACGAACCATTCAGAACCGATAGTATGCCGTACGCGCAGAGCGGAAGAACGCCGATTGCTCCCAGCGACAAGGAATGGAAGACCCGCCGTCTCATGACAAACAGAACAGAGACGACAAACAGGAGAAATAATCCTTCATAGCGAACCATTGTCACCAGAGGTGCCAGTATCAGGAGGGTGATGAATCCGCAGGACCCGGGTCGTTCAGTCGAGAGTGTCTTGGCCGAGAGATGAACGAAGAGGAGCGCCAGGAGAGCATGCAGGATATGCTCCTGACCACAGAAGGTGATTGCCGGAAGCGGGGTGGCAAACAGCATCAGCAGCAGGACCAGAAACAGGGCAGAAGGAGTCAGTCCGGATCTTCTGAGGAGGATATATGACAACGTCAAAAGGAGGGTCGCGAAGACTAGATTCAGGACAAGCGGGCTCACCTCGTCTACCCCGAACAGGAAGTAGACCGAGGATAATATCAGTGTCCAGAGAGGTGAGGATGATAGTGAACCGAACTCATACTTCGTCGCGCCCCAGACCCCGTGTTGGGAGAAGTTCTTGGCGATAGCCATATGGATATAGGGGTCATCGAGCGCGTAGACGAGATGTCGATGATTCTGTGTGACAGACGAGAGCAGCAATACTGCTATTGTCGACCAGAGGACGATCGCCGCCACTATGAGAGGCCAATGCCTCTTGATAGACCTCATGATAGATCCTGTTTCTCCCTGCGGATCGGATTGAGCCGCGGCATGGAGGAAATCCCTGTGCGGCGGGCATGACGATCACCCGCTCTAGTCCGGAGCCATCGGCGCCCGACGGCCAGCCAGAATCTCAGTCAGTCGATCAGCGCCGAGAGCCTCCTCGAGCATAGTCCGGACGGGGCCAGGCGATCGGCAAGCGGACAATGGTCTTCAGCTTGACTGGCTCCACTCGGCGCGGGTCGTTGATGTAGATTTCGTGGCCGGGCCCCTTCACACGGTACCCGAGTGTCTCGGCCTCTGCTCGAAGATCCGCGTAGACTTTACTGACCTGGCCGTACGGACCGACATGCATCACCTGGAGTGCGCGCCCTTCCCGCCAGGAGACCCGTTTCACTGCTGATACGTCCAATCCCTTCTTATCGCGCAGGATTGTGCGGGCTTCCCTGAGATCATTCTGGGTAACCTCCTCCGGGACACGCACCAGTACTCTCCATAACCACTTCTCTCTCGGAGTTTCGCCCGGATCACACATCCACCGACACTCGAGCTTCGATATCCTGAACTGTAGCCTCCCCGCCTTCTTCAGGCGGGCTCTGACCGTATAGGCAACTTGTTTGAGTTGCTCGACCGCACGTTGAAAGACATCGCCACCCGGATCACCCCGCCCGTCCACGCAGAAGAAAACGCCTCTTTCGGCGATGACTTCCTCGATCTCGTGGCCCGCTCGATACAGGTCCTTGAGACTCTTAGTCAGATCGGCCTTTTCCATGGCCATTACCCTCCTCGTATGATATGTCGAACAGCCTCGATGGCTGATCGGCAGGTTCTACCGACTCCTGCCGAAGGCAGGAGGCAGTGTTGGTGTGGTTCTGCGACTAGCGGAAGACTTGCTTCGCTCGCCGATGGCGACTATACTCAGGCTGGCGAGGCTGCTGGGGTTCGGCTTTTCGTCCCCGGGGCATTGTCCCCTTAGAAAGACCGCCGGCGCCAGCACGATGCACTTACCGCTTGATGGGACCATGTTCCCTGATCTAGCCGCGAGGACGTGCCGTCTGGCGTCACCCCGATCTTGGGCAGCCTCCAACTCTCAGCCCGAACGGAGGTCTGCTCATGTGGACGCTGGGGATCGACATCGCCAAACGTCGTCATAACGCGACCTTGTTGGATGCAGAGGGCAAAGTTGTGTTCCGTAACTTCTCGTTCGCTCATAGCCACCAAGGCGTTAATGGCTTCGCGGCTAAACTGGCCGCCACCGGACAGTCGCCGGCGGGGATCCTCATCGGGATGGAGGCGACCGGCCACTACTGGATGGTGCTGTTTCAGCACCTCACCTAGCTCGGCTACAAGGTGCTCGTCATCAATCCAATGGTGACCGCAGCACGGCGAAATGTCACCATCCGTGGCAGCAAGACAGACGCCGTCGATTCCTACCTGATCGCTCAGCTGTTGCGCGAGGACAGCCTCAGCGTATCCGCGATCCCGGAAGAGAACATTCGCCATTTGCGCGACCTGACGCGTCTGCGCTTCGAGTGCGCACAGGCGGCCATGGCTGAGAAACAGCGCCTTGTCGCCCTCCTCGACCTGGTCTTCCCCGAATACGCTCAGCACTTCTCGGATATCTTCGGTGCCACGAGCAGGGAAGTCCTTGCCCAATTTCCCACCGCCCAGATGTTGGCAAAGGTTGACATCCGTCGCCTGACTCGTGTTCTGCGCGAAGCAAGCCGGGGCCGCATGGGCAGACCACATGCCGAGCGTCTCAGACGGGCTGCCAGGACATCGTTCGCACTCACCGGAGACACCGACTCACTTGCCCTGGAAGTCCGGTTCATCGTGGAGCGCATCAACCTCCTATTGGACCAGATCGCAGAACTGACCGAGCGACTTGCACAGTTGCTGCCCGCCGAGCAGAAGCTCTTGCAGTCGATCCCCGGACTGGGCAAGGTGTGGGCGCCTACGGTCCTGGCGGAAGTCCTGCCTGTCTTCCATCCTGAACTGAAGACAGGAGCCCGAAAACTTGTCGCTGCCGCCGGAATCGATCCCCGTCTCCGGGAAAGCGGCGAATCCTCAGGCAAGACCAGAATGTCCAAACGGGGAAGCAAGTATCTGCGCACGGCCATCATCCAGGCTGCCGAGAGTGCCGTCTTTACTGCACGGGACCCGCTCTTCAAAGGTGTGTATGAACGCCAACGCGCACGGGGAAAACATCACACCGTCGCACTCAGCCATGTCGCTCACAAAATGCTCCACGTCATCTTCTCTGTGCTGAAGAACAGGCAACCGTATACCCCTCACATCGCCGCAGCGGAGGATTCACATTAGCCCAATTTCGGGGTTGACTTATCACCGCTTGTCTTTCTTGATCTCACCTCCTCTCACAGTTGCGAAGGCGAGCCGGATACCTGCCAGTCATGTGACAGGTCAGCCGACCGTGGACTCGCCACTCTGCCGGGGCACTAGCCACAAAATAGACAAACCCCAGCAGCTCTACCGCTCGGGTCAGCGAAATCGGTGTCCACCCCCTGGACTTGGCGCACTACCAGGTGCACCGGGGCT
>LJUI01000143.1 GCA_001303705.1 candidate division TA06 bacterium SM23_40 | reverse complement strand
CGAAGGCGTAGTCGACGCGGTACGACTTGAACTTCACGCCGATGCCCGCGGTCAGATCAGCAGTGTCATAGCCGACACGGTAGCCAGCACGCACCTGGAACCGATCATTATAGTCGTATTCGGCCCCAAAGCCCGCTCTCACATCACCGTCGTTGGGCTTGGTGACATCGCCGGCCACAACCAGCTGACCGATCCGCATCCCCATGGGGGAGTGGTACGATATCCCCGCTCTTAATTGTGTGGGGAGCTTGAACGGAACATCTCTGAAACGGAATTTCGGGCCGAGATTCTGGATGGTGCCGCCCAGGCGGATTCCAGGGAAGACGTGCACCACCTCGTATGCGAATCCGATATCGCCGGCGATGCCGCTCGCAGTATCGTGGTAGATGCGCTCGTGGATCGCCTTGAGCGTAGCCCCGATATGAACTCCCTGGACCGATCGGGCATAGCTGACAGCCACCATATAGTCCCCGGCACTGAAATGTCCAATCGGATCCTGCCGCGTGTCTATGCGGTACTCGATATCACCCATGTACAGCGCGCCGACAGAGAGCCCGACAGCCTGGTCTCCGCCACCCGCGGCAAAGGCCGCATAGTCGTAGCGAATGTCCTGAAACCACTCGGTGTGCATGAGTGCGAGATCATAGCCCCTTACCCGGGCGAGCAGGGCCGGATTCCAGTACATCGAGAATGCGCCCTCGCTGGCCGACGTATGCGCTCCCCCCATGGCCGCACCGCGGCCGCCGACATCGATCCTGAGAAACGAGAGTCCTGTCGTCCCGGCCTTGGGATGCACATCGCCCGAACACGGGTAAGGCGAGAGGACCAGGATAAGCAGGGTCACTCCCGCCAGCAGAGCAATGACCTCCTGAAATATATGAGGCTCTCTGGTCGATCGTTTCACTGCGGTCTCCTATGGGCCTCAATGCCCGCGTCCGGGGAACCGGACTGCGCGGCCGCTCCCGACCCTCTCCCGCGATGGTCCGAAATCCGCAATCGGAACAGATACAGTACCATTTCCCAAGATAGTGAGGATAGCGAAGAGGCCGCGAAAAGTCAACCTCGTTTTGCCCCACTGTGAAGGCAAATTAGAAATGTCCGGTTCTCAGCAAAATAGAAATGTCCTATTTTGCCCCGGCACAGGCAGCTCTCTCTGCCTGCTTCTTCCGCTCTCTCCACGAAGGCGGCTTGTAACGCCTCCTCCAGGGGTGGTCAGGCTATGGTGTGTAGACCTTCTTCCGTCTGCGCGGCAGAATAGAAATGACCGGTTGTTGGCGGAGAGCACATGTCCTGTGTTGCCCCACCGCTCGAAGGCACCAGCCAGAAGGTCCCGCCCCGACGAAATCCTCTTCTCATGGCCCTCACAGCTCCGGCGCCGGTTCTGCGGGGATCCCGCACAGAGCTCCAACCTCCTCGCGGAAAGAACCAAACAGGCCACTCTCAGACAGCGGCCTGCACACAACGACGATCATCAGACTGAGCTCCTGTCACCAGCGTGGAGACTGATCCGAGGACAAATCACTCGCCCACCAGGAGCTCGAGCGCATGTTTCTGTACGTACGGTATTGCACTTGCAGCAGGAGGTGGTCGCTCGGCTCATAACGGAGCACCATACCCGGCAGAATCTCACTCTGACTCGCAGATCCGAATGGCTCAACGACGTAGTCGAGATCGAGCCGCAGGCTTAGCGAGGGCGTGAATGGATAGAAGATGCGGTTCAGGTACCGGCTCTCAAATCGACCCCTCTGCCCACTACCGCCGACAAAGCCGAGCGAGAGGCCGTGGGCCATGCGGATCTTCGAGGGATCGAGGAGTGAGAGACGCCCCACGGAGACCCCGGGACGGCGGGGCAGTCCGGACCCAACCGGAGTCCCGGATAGGCTCAGCCCTTCGGATCGCTCCAGGGTTGCTGACGGGTATGTCGGCACCGAATATGCCTGTACGCCAGCGCCTCTCTCCTCATCCGGGCTTTCCGCGCCCACAGAGGGAAGGCCTACCAGAAGCGATAGAACGCCGGCAACCACTATGCAGCTCTTCATATGGACGACCTCCTCCCTTTTCTGTCGCTTCCAAATATACGCCCCGCAGCTATGGAAGTCAAGAACAGAGTCTGGCCATGTAGAGGCAAATAAGAATTGTCCCGTTCTTAGCAAAATAGAAATGTCCCATTTTACCTAAATAGGACATTATCACTTCGCTGTTACAGAACAGAGTCTGACCAGCCCTAGGCCGACAGGCACTATCATGGATCTATGTCGGACTGATGTCATCGAACAGATGCGGCACGAAGATCAGACATCGGTCCTTGAGTTGATCTCCCGGAGGCGATCTCATCCGGGTGAGATGCCCCCTGCTACATCCACAAACATCGAAAGCGGCACTACGCAGCAGGAGCCTTCGATCCTGGAATCGAAGGCTCCTGCGGGGATATCTGATCAGACCCTATCTCGTTTCTAGTCCCACGGGTTGATCAGGAAACACCACGGCCTGGTCTCGCCATCCTCGCCCGGGAGACTGAACGGGAACGGATGAGGTGGCGGGAACGGCGGATGGGGCCCGAAGATGATCATATCGGGGTACTTCCATCCACACACATCATCGTACTTGAAATTGGCTGTGTTCACGTTGAAATCGACGCCAGCCACCCAATCGAGCGGGATGCCCCACGGCAGCCCGACGCCACCCGAAGTCACGTCAACCCACATCAGCCAGAAGTTCTTCTCGTACACCGGTTCCCACACCACGTCATTGAGCATAGCGATCAGGTACTGGTTCAACGGGAGCAGCGGCGGCTGGAAGTCCCTGCACTCAAACCAACCGATGTCCGCCGTGATCCAGTCACCCTGATTGAGCTTGCACAAGATGACGTGACGGATGTGCTCCTCACCGAAGAACTTGTAGTTCTCGTGGAGCAGATCCCAATAGTAGTCCATGGTGTCGACGGTCCAGCAATCGATGACGACATGATCCAGGCCTTCCATCGCGCTGAGGGTCACTTCGTCGATGCCGAAAAACTGCGTGACCTGCTCGGGGGTCAACATGGCCGAACCGGTGGTGTACTCCGGCGTGAGCACACCGACCGGCACCTCCGAGCCGAAGAACGGCCCCTCAGGGTTGCTGGAATCGCTTGCCACGGGCAGCGGCGCCTCCTGCTGGCACCCAACGAGCGCGACCGCAAACACAATGACCGCCGCGAGAGTCAGTCGAGTCATTCTCATTTCCTCCTCTCAATTGGTGTCGGGATAGAAAGCTCCTCTTCCTATCCGACATGCCACAGTGGAATACAGGAACCCTTCGAGGATCTCTTACCTCGCTGCTCGGAATCCCCCCTTTCTGTGAAGCAGATCCCTTCGGGCTACTACACATCTCTTCTCTCGGGGCGAAAGAAAATACCGCACACTACACCCCCTGGATCCGGGAAGATAGTCGCGGCCTCTCTCTACCTCGCACCATGCTGACATATTCCCCCACCCCTAGTGAGGTTCGCATTCTACCATATCTTCGCTGACATGTCAAGCGAAAAATGGCCCCTCCCGGGGATGACGACGTTGCCAGGCATCCCTGATAACCCCGGGCTTCCTCATCGTCGCGAGGCAGGCTCAGGGGGCAGGTGCGGCATCCCGGGCGCGACCGTACAACCATCACTGCGCTCGTGGTCCTTCAGTCCGTGGATGTATCTTCGAGACTCGATGCCCGGAAGATGGAGAGTCTCGTGGCCGCGAGTGCAACGAGCCCCAGGGCGACGGCAAACCAGAGGGTGGCTGCCCGCACGAGCAGCGTGGCAGCCAGAGCAGCATCGCCGGGGACGTGCCACAGTATGAGGAGCCCGGCTAGGCTTGCCTCGGTCGCGCCCAGGCCCCCGGGGAGGAGCGTGACGGCACCGGCGAGCGTGGCCATGGCATAGGCAAACGTAGCGGCGAGCAGCGAGAGATCGACACCGAGCCCGCGGATGATCACCCACAGGGCCAGACACTCGGGAAACCAGGCAGCGACACTGAGGGGCACGATGACGACGAGAGAGGAGGGAGTGATGAGCGAACGGCCCGCTCGATACGCATCGGTCAATGCAGCGGTACTGCGACCTATGAACGGTACTCTACCCATCGCTCTCAGGGCGGAGAGGCAGAGCCGCTCCCTCGACAGCACGAGCATGATGAGAGCGACTAATACGAGAGGGACGGCGACGATCGGCCCGGCCTGACTGAAGGCAGGAAGCCCCACGGCCGCGAGCAGGACGACGCCCAGAAGATCAGCGAGACGCTCGATGATGACGACGGGCGTTGAATGCCTGAGTGGCGTTCCAGCAAGTTCCTTGAGAAGTCCCGCCTTCAGAACCTCACCGACCTTGCCCGGCGAAACCGACATTGCCAGCCCGGAGAAGAAGATGGCGAGGCTCGCCCATCGTGTCGGTCCGCCGACCGCGCGCCCGACCGCGCGACGGAGGAGAAACTCCCAACGGATGAATCGTATCAGGTAGTTAGAGAAAGCAAGTGCGCATGCCGCCACCATGTAGGTCCAGCAGAAGCCCCTGAGGATCCGCAGCGTGTCGCCGACCTGGCCACGAAATGCGAAGAAGATCATGGCGAAGATGATCAGTGCCAGCGCGATGCCCAAGACGCTCGATCGACTCATACGCATACGCTGTCCTCGTTCCACCTCCGCCAGGCGGGGGCTTCGCCAGCCGGGGCCTTCGCCGACCACGCGGTGACGGCCCTCCCTTCAACGGAGGAAGGCGAATCGGCGCGCGGCACACCGCCTCCCCCACATCAGGGAAACGATGTATACCCCCTCATCAACCATCTCACCAACTTGACTTTTGCCGTTCCAGACGACATCGAATCCCCCGACAGGGCGATTCTCCGCAACGAGGATCCGCACGATGCTGCCCGCGCGATCGAGGACAGTGACGACGGTGTATCCCCCTTCGGGAACCGATACTCTGAATCGAACGAGCCCCTCGCCTCGCACCGCGAGCGGCCGGAGATACCCCCGGCCCGATGGCTCTCTGGCCGTCGGGCCCGCCTCCCAGCCGATAGAGATTCCTCGAATCGCCGGCACGATCGCAGATGGGGAGTCCGGGAGGTCGATCCGATACTGGAGAAAGTGGTCTCCCTCTCGTACAGAAGACACGCCACCCAGCATCTGTCCGTTTTCGAGGCGGGGACATCGTTCCCACGGTTCGGCATTCTCGAGTCGTGGGTCGAGCCCCGTCCGTATTCTGATTATGGGAGGTTCACCTCCAGCGACCGGCTCCCACCCGACGACGCGGAAGAGGACATCCTCGCCGGGCAGGGCAAACACGGGCGAGATGTGCACTCGGTTGCGCGCGTATCCCAGGGCGAATATGTCTCCGGTCGCCGAGGTTCCGGCGAGGACCACTCCCCCCGAAGTCTCCAGGAGGCAGTGAACATAATCCGCCAACCCCTCACCCCACAGATCGCCGGACACGTCGGCCCACGCACTCCCGGCGTCCGTCGTCCGGAAAATGTGCCCGAAGAGTGTTGTCCCTGCATACAGGATCCTGTCGCGCACGGCAAGGAGACAGAGCGTCTCCTCAGCGCCTTCGAGATCGGCGGTCAGTTCCCAGTGCTGTCCGCGGTCGAGCGACCGGAATACCCGGCCCTGAGGGTAAGTGCCGGCGAAGAGCCGGCCATCCTCATCTTCGACAAGCGCTCTCACATATTGAGCGCCTGCAGGCGCCCCTGTCTCCTTCCATGAGCGTCCCCGGTCACGGGACGAGAAGACGCGCCCCCCCGGATAGGTTCCCGCATAGATCGTCCCGTCGCGAGACTGGAGAAGCGAGAAGACACCACCCTCGTCCGGGAAGAGCTGTCGATTGCTCCAGTTGCGGCCCCCGTCGGTGCAATGAGCAACCGCCGCGGGCGGGTACAGACCGACGAGCAACGTATCAGTGCCGACCGCGAGAAGTGAATATATCTCCCGGGAATGCGGGAAGGCGTGTATCATCTCCCACCGATCGCTCCTGTCCCGGCTTCGAAATAGCCGCGCTCCCGGATATGTCCCGGCGAACACCGTCCCTCCGTCAT
The DNA here is from genome assembly GCA_001303705.1 of candidate division TA06 bacterium SM23_40. Classification (GTDB taxonomy): domain Bacteria; phylum LJUI01; class LJUI01; order SM1-40; family SM1-40; genus SM1-40. The sequence goes on along the minus strand of LJUI01000143.1, from coordinate 241 downwards.
CGACGGCCAGCGACCTCACCACCTCGGCACCGGGAAGGGCCATCGCCTCCTGCCAGGTCCGTCCCGCATCATGCGACCTGAAGACCTTGCCCTCGTGCGCTGTCCCCGCCAGAAGCGTCCCGTCCTCGAGCTCGATGAGAGAGAAGACCTGCTTCGCCCCGGCCAGATTGCCGACCTGTACCCAGCCGAATGGGGCGAGATCGCGGATAACGTACGAACCTCTGGGAGCAGTCCTCGCCGT
>LJUI01000142.1 GCA_001303705.1 candidate division TA06 bacterium SM23_40 | reverse complement strand
TTCGAGCGCAGCCGCGCCGTGCTGGTTCCAGAATCGATCGTCCTGATCCATGGGAGGACCTCGACGAAGGAGGAACAAGAGCCCAAGGTCGTGGCACAGAGACTGTTCTCGCTCTCCGAGGCAGTCAGGCAATTCGCCTCGCATCTGGAGATAAACCTCTCAACCCAAACCCTCGAAGAGGCCACTCTGTTTGAGCTCAAGCGTCTTCTTGCCAGTCATGCCGGGCAATGCCCTGTCCATTTGCGCATCGCTGGCGCCGAGGAAGACGAACTCAACATTCTGTCCCGCAATGTGCGCGTCGATCCCGACGACGAGCTGCTGGCCGGCCTGCGAAATCTGTTGGGGGCAGGGGCCGTGGAGCGGCATTGGGATAGGGGCGCGATAGCGGCGTGGTCGCAGGGCTCGGGGAGGATGAGACCATGGGGACAAGCAACCGGTTGAGGGTCTGGTTCGTTCTCGCGCTTCTCGCTGTCCAGATGACTGCTGTAGCTCTGGTCCGAGGGCAGGAGCTCGAGCCGCGCATGCTCGTCGACTCGCCCACCGCGGGCCTGCTTGAGCGTGGGAGCTATGCGATCGACCTTCGTATCGAGCCGGGTGGGGGACTCCTTACCGGAATCTCGGTGGGGCTCGCCAGCCGGTTCATGCTCGGAGTCTCATACGGTGGCTCGAGTATCGTGGGTGCTGGATGGCCGGACTGGAATCCACGTGTCGAATTCGCGGCGAGATACCGGTTCATCGATGAGACGCCGTATCTGCCGGCGGTTGCCCTGGGTTTCGATTCCCAGGGGTTTGGAGGCTTCGATGACGCGAAGGATCGCTATCACATCAAGTCGCGGGGATTCTATGCGACGGCGAGCAAGAGCCTTGCATTCCTCGGTCCGACGAGTGTTCATGCAGGGGCGAATTACAGTCTGGAGCGAGATGACGAAGACAAGGATGTGAACGTCTTCGCGGGTATCGAGAAAGGGCTCAACCCCGAGCTGGTGCTCGTCGCCGAGTATGATGCTGCGTTGAACGATGATGTCCTCGCGGATCCACGAAAGGGGTACCTTAACGCCGGTGTGCGGTGGATGTTCGCGGGGCAGCTGACCCTGGGGTTCGATTTCAAGGATCTGTTGGAGCATAGTGGTCACGTCAATAGATCCGCGCGGGTCAGCTACGCTGAGTACTTCTAGAAGAGGAGAGCTTCCATGAAGAGAATGCGAAGATGTACCGTCGCCTGTATGGTGTTGTTCCTCGTGCTCTCCGAGCCATTCGCGGCCCTCGCCGTGGCACAGGAGGCAACGGAGCAGACCGCCGCGACCATTTCATTTCTTGTCGGGAACGTGCGCGTCAAGAGGGCGCGGGCATTCAGGAGCGTGAAGGCGGAACTCGACATGGAGCTGCGTGTCGGGGATATCATCCGCACGTTCTCCGGGGCGCGGGCAGAGATCCAGCTCGAAGGTGGTGACTACCTCCGGCTCAAGGAGAATTCGCGCCTGGAGATAACGAAGCTGGAGCGGCGAGGCAACCACCGGCACCGGGGATTCCGCACCTGGGTGGGATCGGTCCTCGCAAGGGTGGGGCGACTCACCACACGGGAGTCGACATTTGAGATGTCGAGCCCGACGATGGTTGCCGCCGTACGCGGAACGACCTTCTCCACTACCGTGGGTGCGGATGAGACAACTGAGCTCGCCGTGCTCGACGGTACCATGGGGGTCATCAATCCGGAGGTTCCGGGCCCTGAAGTGATGGTTGAAGAGAAACAGAAGACGACTGTGCGTCGCGGTGTTCCGCCGGCTGTGCCGATTGCCCTCACTGCGGCGGAGATCGCCGCCCTGACTGCATGGGCACAGGCAGTATGGCAGGTCGGCGCAGCTGCTGGCACTGGTGCTGGCACGGGCGCAGGTGCGGGGGCCGGTGTTGCCCCGACCACGGCGGCAGAGGCCGCGGCAACTACACCCTGGTATCTGAGCGCTCCGGTTCTGGCTGGAGCGGTGGGCGTTGGCGCCGCGGTCACCACGGCTGTCATCATAGCCGGCCAGGGTGAGGAACCCGGGAAGGCCACAGTGCGCATCACCGTTCAGTGGTAGAGTGCCCGCGGCCTGGTCAGGAAGATTTCGTCATCAATCCTGGCATCACAACTAGCAAGGAGAAGGACTCATATGCGAAGGCAATCACGGAGTCTCCCGATGCTGTTGGCGCTCGGCCTCGCGGGCGTGGCAGTCCTGACGATCGTCACCGGCTGCGGTCGCGACTCCTCGACGGCCCCTCAGTCTCTTACGGTGCAGCTCAGCATCCCGATCCCGAGGAGCCCCGCCCAGGGAGAGATCGTCGAGGGCTCGCTCTATGTCCTCGACGTGACGGCGTACGGTGATATCGATCTTCTGAACATCGACATCGACCAACTGGAGGTGGCGCTCGAGACATACGAGGCCGATCTTCTGGCAGAGCATCACTTCACTGTCGAGCCGGGGATGGAGTCGATCGAGCTCGAGCTGGAACTCGATCCGGGGAATTTCCGGGTCTTCGTCCTGGTGCTCAAGGACGACCAGGAAGAGATCGTGTACGCCGGATTCCGGAAGGCCGATCTCGGGGCGGATGAGACGATCGATCTCGATTTCACGTTCGTGTGGCTGTCTCTGACCCCGGGCCCCGAGCCGATCGAGCTCGCATGGGAAGCGTATCCAGACGACGACCTGTACCGCTATGTGCTGCTCGGCTCTCCGTACGACGATCTCGGCTGGGGAGATGTCGACCCTCCCGACACGACTGAGGTCTGGGAAGTCGTCGACATCGTGAACCCGGGCTCTGCGGACACGACCGGCACCGACACATTACGCTATGGGTACACCACACAATACTACAGGGTGGTCGTCGTGCTCGAGGGTCTGGGGATGCTGGTGTCGAATGAGCAGCAGTACGGCCCCGGCCCGTAGCGGGAGTCCGGGTCTGCCCGGTGATCGGTTCATTGGGTGGATGTCTGTGGCAGGACCTATCGGCATTTCAAAGGTGCAGGGATGAAACTGATCGAGGGTACGGTAGTGCTCGTCGGCCTGCAGTGGGGTGACGAGGGTAAAGGGAAGATCGTCGACCTCCTGGCCCGGGACGCGGATGTGGTGGCGAGGTTCCAGGGGGGAGCGAATGCAGGGCACACCGTGCTGCGCGGCGACCACGAGCGCGTGTTTCACCTCATGCCGACCGGGATACTTCATGAAGATACCCTGTGCCTTATCGGGGGAGGCGTCGTCGTAGATCCTGCTGTTCTCGTTGGAGAGATCCGCGATCTCGAGGCTGAGGGGGTCGGGGTGCGCGGGCGACTGATCGTGAGCGGGAGCGCCCACATCACCCTGCCCCACCATAAACGACTCGAGCGTCTCCAGGAAGAGGAGCGGGGAGAGCAGCGCCTGGGGACAACGTTCCGGGGGATCGGTCCAACATACGCGGACAAAGTCGCTCGCTCGGGATGGCGACTCGTCGACCTCGTCGATTTCGACCGGTTCTCCGCTGAGTGGAGACGGCGATCAGGGAGCGACACCTCTGCCGACGAGGAATGGCTTGCTGAGTACCGCGACTACGCCGGTGTGCTCAGAGAGTACGTGGGAGACACGGCACTGGCGATCAATCGTGCGATCGATGACGGGAAGACTGTGCTCTGTGAGGGAGCGCAAGGTACGCTCCTCGACGTCGATTTCGGCACCTATCCATATGTCACCAGTTCTAATACCATAGCGGGAGGTGCCTGCACCGGGCTGGGGATCGGGCCGACGAAGATCGACAGAGTGCTCGGCGTGGCCAAGGCGTACACGACCCGTGTGGGAGAGGGGCCGTTCCCGACGGAGGAGCGGTCGCAGATCGGCGAGTCCCTACGAGAGCGGGCACGCGAGTACGGCGCCACGACCGGGCGCCCGCGGCGGTGCGGGTGGTTCGACGCTGTCCTCGTTCGCCGTGCGGTCCTGTTCAATGGCGTGGGGAGTATCGCGCTGACGCGTCTCGATATCCTCGATGAGCTCGAGGAAGTGCCGGTCTGCACGGCGTACGAATATGATGGGGCGCGGCTTGAGTCCCCGCCCGAGACGGCCGGGGCGCTCGCACAGTGTGCGCCTGTCTATGAAACGTTACCGGGTTGGCGGGCTTCGACAGCCTCGGCGCGGAGATTCGAAGATCTCCCGGCCGCCGCGCGACGATACGTGGAGAGGATCGGCGATCTGTGCGGGGTCCCCGTCACGATCATCTCCGTGGGTCCGCACCGGGAAGAAACCCTGTACCGTCAGGGCTGATCGATCACCTTCCTGGCCATCGAGTTCTATGTGGGCCGTTAGCTCAGTAGGTAGAGCACCTGCCTTTTAAGCAGGGAGCCGCTGGTTCGATCCCAGCACGGCCCACCACGCCCAGATGGCGCCCCGATCCTGCCGGCAGATCGCCGCCACCCAACGTGCCTGTGGGTGGGGCACTAGCCCGGAATCTTGAGGTTTTGCTTCAGAATACTCGCCTAATGCTCCAGCATATATGATGTTATTGGATTACATACAATGAGTAGGGGCAGTTCGTTCTCGGCCCCACAAAATCTTGTATTTTTTTCTTGACACCGCTTTCGGTTAGCGGTACACTCAATCCGGGACCTGGCTGATCGACGAGGCCTTGCCAGGTCTTCTGCTGGCCTCTCTCTGTGAACGATCTGGATGTCATCGCGTCATCTCAGCACCAACCGTCACTGAGGTACTCTCCCATGCGCATCGCTGCCTCTACGCCGCTCCGGCTTTCGGAGAACGCTCTCCGCGTGCTTGAACGCCGCTATCTGCGCAAGGACGGCACCGGTACCCCGGTCGAGACACCCGAGGAGATGTTCAGGCGGGTCGCACGTGTTGTCGCTGCCGCCGATCTCAACTACGACCGCCATCCTGACGTGGAAACGCTCGAGGACGAGTTCTTCGCCGCGATGGCGAGCCTTCGCTTCCTGCCGAACTCGCCGACACTGATGAACGCCGGCAGAGAACTGGGGCAGCTGTCCGGGTGCTTCGTCATTCCGATCGAAGATTCGATCGAGAGCATATTCGAGGCGATCAAGAACGCTGCTCTGGTGCAGAAGAGTGGAGGTGGCACCGGGTTCTCCTTCTCGAGGATTCGTCCCAAGAACGACTTGGTGAGATCGACTAAGGGCATCGCCAGCGGTCCTGTCTCGTTCCTCGCCGCATTCAATTCGGCCACAGAGGCGGTGAAGCAGGGAGGGACGAGGCGGGGAGCTAATATCGGCGTGTTGAATGTCGAGCATCCCGACATCTTCGATTTCATCCGCTGCAAGGCGGATAGCGATCAGATCACGAATTTCAACATCTCCGTCGCCCTCACAGAGAAGTTCATGCAGGCGGTGCAGTCCGACGGCGAATGGAGCCTCATCAATCCTCACACGGGAGAGGAGTCGAAGAGGGTCTCGGCGCGGGAGTTGTTCGATCTGATCGTCGACATGGCCTGGAGGAACGGCGAGCCGGGACTCATCTTCATCGATCGCATCAATCGGGACAATCCCACGCCTGGGCAGGGAGAGATCGAGAGCACAAATCCGTGTGGAGAGCAGCCGCTCCTGCCGTATGAGTCGTGCAATCTGGGATCGGTCAATCTCTCTCTCATGGTGCGTCATGGTAGGATCGACTGGGATCTATTGAAGGCCACAGTCTCTCTCGGTTGCCACTTCCTGGACAATGTGATCGATGCAAATAAATATCCCCTGCGGCAGATCGAGGAGATGACGAGGACGAACCGAAAGATCGGCCTCGGAGTTATGGGATTCGCCGACATGCTCATCAAGCTCGGCATACCCTACGACTCTGAGGAGGGAATCGAGACGGGCGATGGGGTGATGGAATTCATACAGGAGACCGCTGCGGCGACCTCGGAGAGTCTGGCCCGGGAGCGAGGGAGTTTCCCGGCATTCAGTGGGAGCGTGTACGAATGGTCCGGGCGTCCGGGAATGCGGAACGCTGCGCGTACGACGATCGCTCCCACCGGCACCATCTCGATGATCGCCGACTGCTCGAGCGGGATCGAACCGCTCTTTTCGCTTGTCTATGTGAAGGAAGTCATGGACGGCGAACGGCTGCTTTATGTCAACCGGCACTTCGAGGAGACGGCGAAGGAGCGCGGTTTCTATTCACGTGAGTTGATGGACCGCATCGCGGATGCGGGGAGCATACAATCTCTCACGGAGATTCCTGAAGATGTTCGGCGGCTATTCGTCACCGCTCCTGACATCACGCCGGAATGGCACGTTCGACTGCAGGCAGCATTCCAGAGACATACCGACAATGCGGTCTCCAAGACGATCAACTT